>DATACQ010000994.1:0-4507 GCA_036258955.1 Binatia bacterium | reverse complement strand
CCTGGTCACCGTTGTGTGAGGAAGCCGCCATATACTCCGTCAAAACCCATCCTGGAATTAGTTCGGGCTTGAGAAAGTAGACGACCGCAGCAGCACCGAAAACGCCGGTGAGAGCGCCCGCTGCGATGAGAATTCGCTTCTTGTTCATGACGCGTCGATTCAGCAACCAATGTGCCACCACGGCGCCATGAAACCCGCCCTGTTTAGAGAAGTTGGATGACTTGCGGGAGCTTCACCCGCGTCAAGAAGGGCCCTCCCTCGTCAGCATCTTGACGAGAGTGATTGACCCAAGCCGCCGCAACAGCCGTGGCCGCTATTGTTGATGTTGCCGCCTCGGAGTCGCCCGGCTGAGCGGAACGAAGCCGCGCGCGTTTTGCCGGGATGTTACGCCGCTGCAGTAGCCAAGTCCGTGCAGCGGATTTTGGGTCGCAACATAACAGCAACGGACGAAATCCTGGCACAATCGTTGCTCACGTCTCGACGAAGAATTCATCTCGGAGGACAGATGCCTCGACCCTTGACGCCTTCAAAATCTTCAGCAACCGATTCAGAAGCCCCGCAAAAAAGCGAAAGCGCACTTCCCGGCTCTCATCACAACCGAAGCTCCACTTCGATCCTGCCGATGGGCCCGGTCTGGAATGATGCACTGTGCTGCGAAGCGCGGAATTGTCTTCAGGTCATACTGAGCGGCGCCGAGATTCTTCTAGAGGATCACGTCGGGAATCTCTTGGGCGGCCAGCGAGAGTTGCTCATAAAAATGGCCGAGAACACCCATCACCTGTGCCGGTTACTCTCCAGAATATTAGGTCCGGAAGAATTCAAACTCGCCGAGGTGAGCGAAGAACATTTGGCCCCGCGGCGGCGCGCCCCGGCGAAGGTTTAACCCAGAGTGCGAGAAGTTGAAAGGTGAGGGAGCACATGAGGCAGCGCTGACGAGCCTCAGTTGAGCAGGTATTTTTCGACGCTTTGAATGCGCTCCAGCAAACGCATCAGGTGAAATGGCTTCGGCATGTACTCGTTTGCTCCCAGCTCCAGCACGAGATTTCGGTCCTTAGCCGATGCACCCGCCGAAACGACAATCACATACGGCCGGTTATCGCTCGAGCGATCGCGTATCCGACGCAGCACAGTAAAACCGTCCATGCGCGGCAACATGAGATCCAACAGCACGAGATGAATCTCCTCTCGGGCCAGCAAGTCGAGGGCCGAAACGCCGTCGCCAGCAGTGCGCACATGATAGCCGTACCGCATAAAGTACAGACTCAACATTTCGCACAGCGACCCATGATCCTCAACAACCAAAATCGTAAGCTTCTTATCGGAAACTTTATGATCGCTCCCGAGCGGCTCACGCTGGCGCTTCGGAAACGGGATCACTCGCGCTTTACGGCCAACCGCGGCCGGGCTGCGCGGCCGCGGTTGGGAACTTTCAATGCGTTGCGGTCGTTTTCGCATGACAGGTAAGCGCGTTTGCTAAGAGTACAAGTACATCACCGAAATTGGATCTGCGTGCCGTTTGCCGGCGCCCCACTCATGCAGTCAGACCTTACAGTGGTGTAACCAGCCATGATCCGATCAGCCAACTTTTGAAGATTTTCGGCCGCCGGCTGAATTCCGCTGCGCTTCAGTAGCACGATTCGTCCAACACCACGATTTCTTTAACTTTCCTAAAGCTTCCGCGCATTTCGGCGATTCAGTCAGCATGGAAATTGGCGCTATTGGGTACCGTTGTCATTGCCCTCAAGGTAGGTCCATACCGTGTTGTCGATCATCGGGTACGTAATTGTCTTCGGGGGAGTCATCGGTGGGTTCGTCATCGAAGGTGGACCGGTCAGCATTCTCAACCAGCCCGTAGAGTTTCTGATCATTGGCGGAGCCGGGCTCGGCGCACTGGTGGTCGGCACTCCCGTGAAGGTTTTGGCGGCTCTCGCGACTAACTTGAAAAAGGCGATCGGCGGCAATGGGTTCAGCAAGAGTGATTACATGGAGTTGTTCGCCATGATGTACGAAGTGTTTTCCATCATGCGCAAGAACGGCGAAATGGCCCTGGAACGAGACGTTGACGATCCGGGGAACAGCGAAGTGTTCAAAAAATATCACAGGTTTAGTGGCAACCATGCCGCGAAAAGCATGTTCCTGGACTCTTTACGCCTGGTTATCAGTGGTTCCGCAAATGCGGACGAGTTGTCTCATCTCATGGACGAAGAGATCGCCACTCATGAAGAAGAGGCGCGGCGCCCGGCTGGCGTACTCGCCAAGACGGCTGATGCGTTTCCCGGCCTCGGCATCGTCGCCGCTGTCTTAGGCGTAATCATCGCGATGGGTTCCATGGATCAGGGGCCCGAAGTCCTAGGACATAAAATCGCGGTCGCGTTGGTAGGAACCTTTCTCGGTATTCTGGTCTGCTACGGTATCTTGCAGCCACTGGTTCAGAAAATGGAGCTGCTGATAACAGAAGAAGCGAAATACCTGGAGTGTATCAAGACAGGAATCCTCGCGTATCTGCACGGCGCGGCGCCGATCATTGCAGTCGAATACGCAAGACGCGTAGTTTTCAGTACGGAACGGCCGTCCGCGCAGGAGCTCGAAGAAGCCTGCCGCGGTAAAAAGGAATAATGCTGATGGCTCTAAGAGACGCAAAGCAGACTTCGTCCCACGGGAAGGTTGAAAAGCCCAAAGTCATCATCAAAAAAGCCAAGGCACATCAGGGCGGTCATCACGGCGGTGCATGGAAAGTGGCTTACGCCGATTTCGTCACGGCCATGATGGCGTTGTTCATCGTCCTCTGGGTGCTCGGCGCCGCCGACAAAAAATACAAGGCGGGAATCGCACACTACTTTCGCGAGCCGGGCGTATTCAGTGGGTCCAGCGGCGTTATTCCTGACGGCGGCCAGGACAAGCTGGGCGCAGGCATCATTGCGGCGCCATCGCTCGAAGTCTTGCAGATGCACATCAAAGAGGGACTCTCGGGTCTAAAAGAGTTGGCCGATGTGGCCGACCAGGTTCCGATAAAGCTGACCGAGGACGGGCTTTTGATCGAAGTTATTGATAAAGACAAGCAAGCGTTCTTTGACCTTAGTAGCGCGGCAGTAAAGCCGCTTATGCGCAAAGTCCTAGCGATTGTGGTCAAAGAGACAAGAGACGAAGAGTACGAGCTAGTGATCGGCGGCCATACCGATGCGCGGCCTTTTCAGAACGAAAGCTACTATTCGAACTGGGACCTTTCCACGCAACGCGCGCTAAATACCCGCCGCGCTTTGGAAGAATTGGGTCTCGCTTCGCAGCGGGTGGAACAAGTCGCCGGCTATGCAGACCGTCAGCTGCGCGTACCGAGCGACCCCCTCAGCTCGGAGAACCGTCGCATCAGCATTCTTATCAAAGCCAAGAAGAAGGAAAGCAAGAAGTCACCTTAGATTTTCGATGCGACGCTCCGGGCTGACGACATCGACGATGCGGACGGCAAACTTCTCTTTTACGACCACCGCCTCGCCATGAGCCATGAGCTTATTGTTCACAAGGATCGCCAACGGCTCGCCAATAATCTGGCTGAGTTCCACGATCGAACCTTGGTTAAGTCTGAGTAAGTTCTCGATCGTCATACGAGCGCGACCAAGTTCCACAGTGACCTGTAAGGGTACATCCATCAAGAGCGAGAGATCAACCTGATCCGCGCTGCCGGCGCTTTTACTTTTTTCGGTTTCCAAGTCCGCCATCAGATTCGAACCTCCTGTCGTGATCAACGGGCCAACGCACGCTGATCCAATTTGTCCTTTGTCACGAAAACCTTGTTTCCGTTGCGTTGCGCCGCCTTGCCTGCGAACTTGCGCTTGCCCTCAATCCAGAGCTCCACATGCTCCAAGCCAGGCGAGTTCAACTGGATTACGTCACCCGGCCTCAGACCCATGATATCGCCTAAAGTCATCTCCACCACGTCGATAACCGCTTGTACCTCGAGTTCGACGTCCAAGAGGGGTTGAAGAACGCGACGAAACAGTCCGATACTATCGGGATCGTCGCCAATGGCGACGCCCGTTTTTAGTAGAGCACGGAACTCTTCGATAGCAGCGAGCGGTAATGAAAAGAGCACCATGCCGGAGATCGGCGACATATGGATAGTGTAGGTAGCACGAATCATGGGGTCGGACGGTCCCGCCGCGTTGAGAAGATAAGGATTCAGCTCGGTGCGTAGATAACGTCCCTGGAGTTGTACCACCGATTGCCACGATTCCTCCATCCCGCGCAGCATCCGTTCGACAAACTTGCCGAGGAACTTGTTTTCGATCGGCGTAAAATCTCGCCCCTCGACTTTGATAATCTTTTGGCCGCTGCCACCAAAGAACAGCTCGATCATAGCAAAAGCCAACCGGGCTTCGATGACGAGAATTCCAATACCGCGAATAGGCTCCAGACGAATGGCATGAATGCTGGCCGGCAAAGGAAAACTCTGGATCAAGTTTCCGTAAGTAACGACTTCCATGCCCTCGTAGCTTGCGTCCACGGACTTCCC
>DATACQ010000993.1:0-5231 GCA_036258955.1 Binatia bacterium | reverse complement strand
ACCCGAAACTCGAAACTGATGAATGGAACTTTGAAAGATCACGCTAACTCAGCGAAGGTGGCGAGCACGGGGAAGGTGCCCACCCTCGACCTGCCCGAACTCTACAACTGCGTCCACTGCGGCTTGTGCCTGAACCAGTGCCCAACTTACCGCGCGCTCCGCCTTGAGCCGGAATCGCCGCGCGGCAGGATTCATCTGGTCAAAGCTGCCGCTGAAGGGCGCATCGAGCTCAACGAGCGCTTCAAAGAGCACATCTATCTATGCCTGCTCTGCCGCGCCTGCGAAACAGCCTGCCCGTCGGGCGTGCAATATGGGCGCATTGCCGAAACTGCGCGGGAGCATCTCGGCCCGCCGGGCTCACGCCTAAGCCGCGCCCTTCAGAAATTTGCGTTCACAAAACTGCTTCCCTACACAAGTCGCTTGAGAATTCTTGCGCGAATGCTGCGGATGTATCAGCGCACTGGCTTGCAAAAATGGATTAGGCATTTCTTGCCCAAAAAGCTTCGCGAAATGGACGCAATGTTGCCGGAGATTCCGGCTAGGTTCTTCACGCCTGGCGCGCTTGTGCGGCCGGCCATCGGCGAACGCCGCGCGAGAGTTGCTCTGCTCAACGGCTGCGTCATGCCCCTACTCTTCGGCGAAATCAATGAAGCCACAGTGCGTGTTCTGCAACGCAACGGATGTGAAATCGTATTTCCGACAAACCAGACTTGCTGCGGCGCGCTCAACATCCATAATGGCGAGGACATAGTTGCTAGACGCATGGCCCGACAAAACATCGAGACGTTTCTCGAAGCCGATGTGGATGCAATCATCGTGAACGCCGCCGGCTGCGGCGCGGCCATGAAAGAGTATGACTACTTACTGCGCGATGACCCGGTTTATGCCGGCAAAGCTAAACGCTTTAGCGCGCTGGTAAAAGACGCGGGTGAATTTCTCGCCGGTCTCGGTCTTGCCGGCAAGCTCGGACCGTTGAACATGACGGTCACCTACCAGGATCCTTGTCACCTCGCGCACGGGCAGCGCGTACGCGCGCAGCCGCGAGACTTACTAAAAGCGATTCCGGGGCTCGTCCTTGTCGAAATGGAGGGTTCGGACCGCTGCTGCGGCAGTGCCGGAATTTATAACATCACGCATGCGCGGATGTCGCAAACCCTTCTAACCGAAAAAATGCACACGGTCGCAGCGACCCACGCCGACGCAGTCGTTGCCCCGAACCCCGGCTGCATGCTGCAACTCCGATACGGCGCGCGCCAGTACGGTCCAAAACTCCCAGTATTTCATTTGATGGATTTGCTCGACCTCTCCTACCGCCGCGCTGAAAGCCCCATACCGTGAACAGCTCGCTCGACCGGCTAGGTCAGAAACTGGCATCCCTGTTGGGGGCGGATTCGGTGCGCTGCGGCCCTGATAGCGTAACCGACAGCGGCAGTCAGCTGGCTTGCGCGCCTGAAACGGTGGAAGAAGTAGCGGCGGCGTTGCGCATCTGCGCGGAAGCGAAAGCGGCGATCACACCACTCGGCGGCGGCACCGGTCGCAACGTCGGCAATGTGGTCGCTGACGCATGCGTTGCAATCGACCTGCGCCGGCTGAAGCGCGTCGTGGAGCATGATCACGCCAACCTGACGGCCACGGCACAAACCGGGATTACAGTATCGGATTTGAACGTGACTTTAGCGGCGCAACACCAGTTCTTGCCGTTCGACCCTCCACAACCCCGCAGAGCGACCTTAGGCGGCACGATTGCATTGAACATGAACGGCCCGCGCCGGGGTTTCTACGGTGCGATCCGAGACCTGGTCATTGGCATGAAGGTTGTTCTCGCCACCGGCGAACGAATCAAAGCCGGCGGCAAAGTTGTAAAAAACGTCGCTGGTTATGATCTATGCAAGCTTTTCACCGGCTCGCTTGGCACTCTGGGTATCATTACTGAGGCGACGGTGCGGGTTGCGCCCCGTCCGGAGGCCGCGGCTACGATAGTCGTCTCAGGCATATTCGCGCCGGTGATGGAATTCGTAGATCAGCTGTTTCAGTCGCAGTTGCTGCCGTCAGCTGTGGTGCTCATGAACTCAAACTTTCAGAAACCGGGCGGAAACTGGCAGGTCGCGGCGTGGTGTGAGGGCTTATCGGAGCACGTGACCCGCCACTTGCGAGATTGCGAGATCATTGCCCAACCGCTCGGCCTTGACACGGAGATCCTTCGCGATCACACCCACAGCACCCTGTGGGATGCAGTCTGTGATCTTCCGCTCGAAAGTGAAAGCTGCGTCTACCGTGTGACGCTGCCGCGCAGCGCCGTGGCCGCTTATTTGGCAGAGCTGCGAGGGATAGGCGAGCCGCCACAGGTTATTAGTGATTTGACCGCAGGCACGCTTTGGCTTTCCTGGCCCGCTAACGATGACCTCGCCAGAGTTTTCCCCGAATTGATTGCGCTCGCGCATGAGCAGCGCGGTCACGTTGTCCTGTTTGCTGCGCCCTCCGGTTTGAAAGAGGGAGTCGATGTCTGGGGTCCACCGCCGGCTAGCCATAGTCTTATGCGCAAGATTAAGCAGCAGTTCGATCCCGACAGGTTGCTAAACCCGGGCCGGTATATCGGCCGCATCTAGCAGTCCGCTGGAAAAGACCCATATTGCGCTTACGCAGTTTTGAGTTCCGAGTTTCGTGTTTCGAGTTTCAACCCAAAACTCGAAACCATAAACCCGAAACACCTGATGCACGCTTCGCTTCTGGATCTTTTTGAGGGGCCTGCAATAGGTTTTGAGGAGCTTGCCAAAACGCCCTGTTTGGCTCGAGATTGTCTTTCCTCTTGAGCCAGTCTCGCGAAAGCGGGAATCCAGGCCGGTCCGCAAGCGGCCGTTCGTCACGCCAAGCAAGTATAAAGATGGAGGTTCGGGTCGCCGGATTCGCATCGCTCTTCCATTCTCGACCGCCTATAACAGCTGCAGCACCCATTCAGGTATCCAATTATCCACGCCAAAGCCCCCCGAGCCGCGAACGGCGAAATAGATGGCGGCAACCAGAAACACAAGATTGTCGCGGATACCCACTTCATGAGCATGATACGCTTGCCGATCGAAGCTTTGAAAATACTTCCGCGCCTGCTCGTCTTTAAGCGCGCCGCGGACAGCCGGCGCCATCGTTGGCAGCACCTTGAGCCAGTAGGAGTGAAGAAAAAAGGTTGGAATCAAGAAAACGATGATCATCAATGCGGATACCGGCGTCTGAAATCCCGCAATGAGCCCGGCTCCACCGACAACCATGAGGACAGTTGCTACAAATCCAAAAAACACGGCGCCCCTGGGGAACAAAATGCCGGCAGTGTTCACCGGGTTAGGCCAGCGGCGCACGTTACTGAGCCCGCTGATTAACATGCGCCAGCCAAGCACTGCCCGGAGCATCGCTTCGGCAAAAACCACAAGGCTCAGATGTTCCAAGTTTTTCTCCCTAGGCTCTTCCCTGAACTAGCGGAGGATAGTCGGGTACGTAAGAATAGGTCAAAGATTGCCAATCAGGCCTAAAAGACAGATAGGCAAAAATTTCTCTCGAATGCCCTGTTTTCGTTTGTCTACATTCCATAAATTTCCTAGAATTCCAACTCACTGGGCAGCAACTCATGGCATGAGGGTTGCTGAACGGATCTACGTTTTAGGAGGTTAACAATGCACCGCGCTTCTCGCCGGCTTCTCGCGCCGCTGCTCGCACTAGCGTTTTTTTTACCGGCTCAGACCAGAGCACAGGCCAATGCGGCAAGCCACGAATCCTTTCCGCTGCTGGCCGGCCTCGAAAAACCTGTGGAGTTCTGGAAGAAAATTTTCACCGAATACAGCATTACTCAAATGGTGTTTTTCGATCCGTTGGATATGTCCAGGATTTATGAAGTCCAGGATGTCGGTGAGGCTGCCAGAACCAACGATTACATCGATAACGAGCGAACCCGCATCGCAGCGGAACATGGAGTCGATCCCGAACGGGTCAAAGCGCAACGCGGCATTAGAGAAAGAACTGAAGCAGGCATCAAGCGCTCTGGTCGCTACATGGAATACATGCAACGTGTTTTTCGCGAGCGCGGTTTGCCGGAAGAACTCGCCTACCTACCACTGGTCGAATCGTCTTTCAATGTTAACGCGCGGTCGAGCGCAGGCGCCATGGGCATGTGGCAGTTCATGCGGGTCACCGGAAGAGAGTATATGCGGGTCGACCGCAATCTGGACGAAAGAATCGATCCGATCGAATCCACGCGCGCAGCGGCCGCGTACCTGGGGCAAGCTTATCGCAGCTTAGGGAATTGGCCTCTAGCGATCACCTCATATAATTACGGCAAAGGCGGCATAGCTCGTGCGGTTGCGGAAGTTGGCTCGGACAATTTAGTGGACTTGATCGAGAAGTATACCCATCCCTACTGGGGTTACGCCCCTAAGAATTTCTACGCGGAGTTCTTGGTCGCGGTGGAGATCGGCAAAAACTACCAACACTACTTCCCTGGTCTTCAGCTAGATGCGCCGGCCAATTTTCGAGAAATCGAAGTTAAAAAGGGCTCGTCCGTGACTGCCCTTGCTCGCGCGGCGGGCCTGAGCGTAACCGAGTTTCTCGCGTGGAATCCGGCCATCAGTCGCAATACGCGTACTGTTCCAGCCGGTTACCAGATGAAATTACCGGGTAGGGTGAGTGCCGCGCCCCTGGTCCAGTTAGCGCAGAGCGATGTGGATAAGCCGGATCGGCCGAACAAACGCGTTGCCGAAGCGCCCAAGCGCGCCCCGAAAGTACAACTGGTTCGTCACCGGGTCAAAAGAGGTGAGACCGTCACTCAGATTGCGCGGCGCTACGGGGCTTCCGCGGAACGCATCCTTGAGGCAAACGGTCTCAGCCGCGCTAACCTTCTCCAGGTGGGAGCGCTGCTTTTGATTCCACGCAAGTAAGCGGCAGTTCAAAACACCGATCAATCTAAAGGGCTGCTGCGATCCTGCATTCGGCGATCGCGCGGAGGCTGATCGCACCTTTGTGCGGCGGGCTACCCACCCTTTTGGCGCTCTATTGCCGCATTTCATAAGAGCGGTACTGTCGAGAAGAGCACAAGTGCAGGAGTTGAGGGTGTCACTCCGGCTTTAGCGACTCGGGAAAATACTTTGAAGGCGCCCAAACGTTGGCGGTGAAGTTACGGCAGCCGAGGATGCGCAACTCGCGCATGATGCGGATGTAATCTTGAGAATCGATGAAGTCACGCCAATCATCCA
>DATACQ010000992.1:0-4507 GCA_036258955.1 Binatia bacterium | reverse complement strand
GGCTTCGGTCGGCAAATTCCCCGCCCCCGCCGCGCGGCGAGTACAGGCCCATGTCGCCCTGCCGCAGCGCCAGGTAGCGGGCTCGAGTCGTCCCGGAGTTGAAGTGCTGGTGGTAGCAGTTGTCGCTGGGCACGGTCACCATGGACCCAAGGCTCCAATCACATTTGATCATGTCTGATCTGTCTTCTTTGGTCCAGATCAATGAATACCCTCCGGTGCCGCTGAGCAAAACAAGGTGCGCCCCCGGCCCATGGCGGTGAGCCTTTTTATAGGTGCCGATGGGAAACTCAGAGATGTGACTTTTGGTGTTGTTATCAGCCATCTCCAGCATGGCATTGATGCCGCCGGCGCCACGCTCTTTCCAGCCGTACAGCAGCATGTCCGGCGCGTTCGCGATGAAGTTAGACTCCCAAATCCGCCGGTTGAACAGCTTGCCCTTGCCGCTGAAATAGTCTTCCTCCCCCGCATACCGAGAGGTAAACATATAATTATTGTTGAAGATAAAGTTGTTATCGCGAAATAGCCGCATCATTGGCGGCGCGTTAGTGACGGCGATATAACGCGTGGGTTCCTGGCCGCTGCCATTAAAATTCTGATACCACGCGTTCAGCGGAATCGAAAAAAGACTTCCGGCCTGCCACTCAAAACTGCTCTTGTGTTTCTCATCCTGCCAGATCGTCGTCGCGCCGCGGCCTGAAACGACGTAAATCGTCGCCTCGTACATATGGTGCTCGGGCTCCGACTTACCACCGGGCTTAATCTCGATGACGTGGCAATCATTGGGCATATGGCGATTGGCGATATGGACCACTGCCCCCTTACCTCCCTTGCGTTCCCACGGTCCCAGTTCAACTTTCGCCAGGCTCGGGAAGTAAAATTCCTCATGCACCAGCACCCCTTCGCTTCTCAACCATTCTGCATAAGGGTCGGTCTTAACATAATCTTTAAGGCCCTCTTTTGGAGCCTCGGCGATTTTCATGTCGGTCCCCAGCATGACCACGGCGATAACCTCCCCTGTTTAGTTCGTTGCTCGCAGCGAGCATCGGTGTGCGGCCAACACGCACACGCGGGCCGGCGCGCAAACGTCTCTCCAAGCTTTGGAATATCCGAAAGCAGCGGATTTTGTCAATGCACACGCTCTGTGAGTCTGACCCAGTGATTGAGCCGCATATCAATACGTCACGACACTGCAAATCGCGTAAGCGCATGACTGTCGCGTCTCCCGTCCAGACTCTTAGATTGAGCTTCAAACCCGAGATCCGGCACCCAGACCGAGACTATCTGGCCCGACGGAAGAGGCTTGCTCCTCGAACTAATGTTGAGAATCGTTCGGCTAAACCTCTGCTCAATCTTAGTTTTAAAGGGTGAGACTTTCGATGCGCCCCTGTTAGAAAGCGCACATGCCGAAATGGGGCCGTGACCTACCTGCGGAGCCGCAACCGGGACTGCGCGAAATCAAAATCGCCCCGCGGCAGGATCATAGGCTTCAGGTGGAATCGGCTTCAGATCCCAGATCACTCCGCACAAGGATAACAACTTCAAGATATAGTACGTGAGATCGATCTCCCACCAGTAAAATCCCTGACGGGCGCAGCCCATGTGCTGATGATGATTGTTGTGCCAGCCTTCGCCCAAAGTAATCAGCGCCAAGAGAAGATTATTACGACTCTCATCGCCGGTGTCATAGCGTTTGCGGCCAAAGATATGCGCGACAGAATTGATGCTCGCCGTCGCATGGAAGAGGAGGGTTGTGCTGACCACGAATCCCCAGACAAAAAGTTGCACGCCGGTCACTCCAAGAGACGGCATGGTGTAGTTTAAGGCGACCCCGAGTATAAAAATCAGCAAACCGAGCAGCGCTGGGACCACCTTGTCGAAACGGTTCAACCAGACCAATTCCGGAAAACGCGCGAAATCCTGAATCCGGCGGTACTGAGTAGGGTAATAGCGTGTGCACATGAACCAGCCCGCGTGGGAACGTAGGAACCCATAGCGTACCGGGGAGTGGGGATCAGCCTCCGTGTCTGAATGGCGATGATGGTTTCTGTGGTTTGCCGCCCACCAAAGAGGCCCGCGTTGCGCCGATGAAGCGCCAAGCACAGCAAATACAAATTGTGCCGAGCGCGAAGTCTTGAAGGTGCGATGAGAGAAATAGCGATGATAGATACCGGTGATCGCAAACATGCGCACAATGTAGAGGATAATAGCCACGTGAATCGCCGTCCAACTCCAGCCGACAAAAAAAACTGCCAGACAGCCGAGATGCAAGAGCACGAAGGGAAAGCAGCGCAACCAATTAACACGGTCGATATCTCGAATTCTCGCTTCGCTGGGACGGCCGTGAAAGTCGGCATCAAACCATTGGACGAGCGAGGTGGCGAGGGGCCGTGTAGGCAAAGTCTTCATAAAATTCGTTGATAGTAACACGAGCCTGTACCGGCTTCAATGAAGTTACCTAACGGATAACGGAATTACAGACTTACGGCAGTATCTTCGTCCGCCGTTTCTGGGTCCAGCATCGCGCAGCTGGGGTTTGTTGAGTGATTCGGAATCAGGTAAGTGCTGGCAACTGCTGAAAGGTATCTGCAGCAGGCTGCAGCCGGGCAAGGAGAATGATTTCGATCGCGCCGGGCGGGTAGCGGCTACTTAGGTTCTTTTTGTTTCTGTTCGCTGAGTTGGCGTTTCCAGCTCAGGGTGCGTGACTTAGCGGCGATCTCCTCGGCTTCTGCAATCATCCCTTTTTGCTGATAAAAAATGGACAAGCTCGTGTACGCCAATTCATCTTCCGGCGCGGCGTCAATCAGCCGTTTGCCGACTTCGATGGCGTCATCGAGTTTGTCTTGGTGCGCGTAGGTCATGGCGAGCGCGTGCAGCGCATCGGCGTAATTCGGGTCCTCTGCCAAGGCCCTCTTGTAGGCCTCCACCGCCTCATCGAGTTTTTCTTGGGCGAAAAACTCCATGCCTTGATTGTAATGCGTTTCCCTGGTCACGGCTTATCAGTAGCCTCGGCAAGCGCCTTGGGACGGCATTGTTTGAGCAAGAGCTTCTTGAGCATCACCGGGTTCACCGGTTTCTTGAAGATCACTCCTGGCAAGCCTTCGAGACAGCTGCGCTTGATGATGTGGTCCTTGTCGTAATTAAATGCGGTCATCAGTACCACCGGCACCTCTGGCATTTTCGCTCTAATTGTTTGGTAGAGATCGTAGCCATCCATGTCGGGCATAACGACGTCACTCAACACCAGATCGAACCTCTCGTGCTCGAGATACTTCATCGCCAGCGCGCCCGAGGCCGCGGTTTGGACGCAGCAATGCTCCGCTTCCAGAAGATCTTTCAAGGACTGGCAAATGCCCGCATCGTCGTCAACGACCAATATGCGTAGGCCTGCCAAGGGAAACCGCCGGTCTGCGGCGGATCGTTCACATGGCCGTCCGTCCACGTGCAGATCGGTCATCATCTTGCCGTTGAGGTATTCCTTGGTTTCGTACTCGCCCTCGTCGGCCATTTCACTGATGCGACCTGTGATATCCTGTATTTTTTTGATTTGCGAACCGACCGAGTGCAACCGGTCGGACTCCACGATGTAATCTTCGTCAGTCGCCGCGCGCTCTACATAGTTCTTCAGCAACTCGACCTGGTTTACCAGCACTTCCAGAGAATTATTGATCTCATGCGAGACGCCGACCGCAATCTCCCCGAGCGTAACCATCTGATCGCGCCGGCGGATCGCGCGAATGTCCTTGGCAAATCCGATGGAGCCGACCTCTTTGCCTTGTTCGTCGTAAATAATAGCGGCCGAGATCGCCACGGGGATAACTTCGCCTTTGCGAGTCTTGAACAAAGTCTCGAAGTTGCGAACCCGACCTCGTTCGCCGGCTTCCTGAGGTGAGCGCATTGCTGCCATTACTTTCCGCGCCTCTTCCAGGTTGGGGTAGATCTCGAGCACATCTTTGCCCAACACTTCCTCAGGCGAGAAACCAAGGTTCTGTCGCGCGCCATCATTGTAAAATGTAATTACCCCGCGCGTATCGACCGCGATGATGATGTCCGGACAGCTCTCGACCAGTTTCTGGAAATATTGTACAGGTAGGGACATACAACGGTGTGTACCAACAATGATAATTCGATCTCCGAAGTGATTGCAAGAGCCTCGTCTCGCCACAACATTCCAACTCACCCGCGCATTCATTCAGTTGACCCATTCTCATGCAAGCGACCCGGAATACAAGGCAACTCACCTGGTTTCTTGCGTGGGCTGTTGTTTTCTGCGATATCGGCACATCCGTATACTATGTGCCGGGTATCCTCTACGGCACCGTCGGCGACAAGACTCCATTCTTCGTTCTTTTGACAACCCTCGGTTTCATTCCCCTGGCGCTCAAATATGTCGAAATTACCTGGCGCAATCCCGAGGGCGGGGGCGTCGTCACGATTACCACCAAGGCCTTTGGTCCTATGTGGGGTTGCCTTGGCGGCATGTTGATTACGACGAGTTATTTTCTTACAG
>DATACQ010000991.1:0-2935 GCA_036258955.1 Binatia bacterium | reverse complement strand
TTCGCCATGTATTTAGTCGTCGCAGAACGCCAGGGGGTCAAGCTGCGCGATCTTCAAGGCACACTGCAAAACGACATCCTAAAGGAGTATATCGCCCAGAAGGAATGGATCTGCCCGCCGGAGCCTTCCCTGCAAATCATCAACCATATCGTCCGGTTCTGCGCGGAAGCGGTGCCGCGCTATCATCCGATCAGCATCAGCGGCTATCATATACGCGAAGCGGGCTCCACGGCCGTTCAGGAACTGGCGTTTACGCTTTACGATGGTTTGACCTACGTGAAGTCGGCCGTCGCAGCCGGGATCAAGGTCGATGATTTTGCGCCGCGACTTTCTTTCTTCTTTAACGCGCATAACGATTTCTTCGAGGAGATCGCAAAGTACCGAGCCGCTCGTCGCCTGTGGGCCCGCGAAATGAAGGAGCGATTTGATCCCTCGAATCCGGAGGCGCTCGCGCTCCGCTTCCATGCACAGACTGCCGGCTGCGCGCTCACGGCGCAGCAACCGTATAACAACGTTGTCCGCGTGACACTCCAGGCGCTCGCGGCGGTGCTGGGCGGCACGCAGTCGCTGCATACGAACTCCCTGGATGAAACTCTGGCGCTCCCGACCGAAGCAGCGGTAAAGATCGCCCTGCGCACGCAGCAAATCATCGCCCACGTGTCGGGCGTCCCTCACACGGTGGATCCTTTGGGCGGCTCCTATTACCTGGAGTGGCTCACCACCAGGATGGAAAACGAAGCCCACGCGTATTTTGAAAAACTCGATGCTCTCGGGGGCATGGTTCAGGCGATCGAACGCGGCTTTCCGCAGGCAGAGATTCACCGCGCGGCGGTTTTATATCAAAAAGAAGTCGACTCGCGAGAGCGATTCATAGTCGGGGTCAACAGTTTTGTCGAACCTGAAGAGCGTCGGATAGCCACCCTGAAAATAAAGGACGACGTCGAAAAAAAACAGGTGATAAAACTGCGGCAAAGAAAAAAGAGCCGCAATCAAAGGAAGGTGACTTCCGAACTAAGCCGGCTTGCCCAGGTCGCGGAAAGAAACGGCCCCCTAATGCCGGCGGTCATGCAGGCGGTGAGAGTCGAAGCTACCGTCGGTGAGATCTGTGAGGTCTTTCGCAGGGTGTATGGAGGGTATCGCGAAGCGGCGGAGATCTGAAGAAGAATGGAGTAGAAGAATGGAGTAATGGGGTAATGGAGTATTGGAATGGTGGGTTTCGGAATGATTAAGAGTTCAGATATCCGACCCATCACTCCGGTACTCCATCACTCCAACACTCCGACTATTACGTAGCAGGATGAATGAACCAAAGTCGCATAGCTTAGAGAAGCTCCGTGTTCTCGTGGCCAAGGTCGGGCTCGATGGGCACGATCGCGGCCTCAAGATTGTCGCGCGGTGCTTGCGCGATGCCGGCATCGAGGTCATTTATCTCGGCATTCATAACACTCCTACGGAAATCGTCAGCTCGGCCGTGCAAGAAGACGTAGACGCCATCGGGCTTTCTATACACTCCGCGGCGCACATGACTCTGCTGGGTGATGTCCTGAAACTTCTGAAGGAAAACGAGGCGAACGACATCGCAGTTTTTGCCGGGGGGGTGATTCCCCAGGAAGACATAGGCAAACTCAAGCGCATGGGCGTCAAGGAGATATTTACGCCCGGCGCGCCACTCCCGGATATCGTCGATTTCGTGAAAACGCTCAAGTCACCGTACACGCGCGCGGAAAAGCCACGCTCCCGGTTAGCTTCGAGCCGCGCGAAAAGGAAAAAAGGCAGGACGGCTTCGCGCGCATAGGCTTATGAATTTTGATCTTTCAGATGAGCAACAACTTCTACGCCAAAGCGTGCGCGATTTCGCGGCGCGGGAGCTTGCGCCGGCAGCAAGCGCTCGAGACGAAGCCGCGCGCCTACCAGCTGAGCTGATTCCGAAATTGTCCAGCCTGGGGCTCTTTGGCATTAACACGCCCCAGGAGTACGGCGGCGCGGGATTGGACGCGCTCAGCAGCACGATCATCATCGAAGAGATCGCCCGGGTAGACGCAGCCGTGGCCTTGCTGATCGCTTCGCACAATTCTCTGTGCACGGCTCATATTCTGACTTATGGCAATGACATTCAAAAGCAAAAACACCTCCCATCCTTAGCGAGCGGTGAGGCACTCGGAGCATGGGCTCTCACGGAACCGCACTCCGGTTCAGACGCGGCAGCTCTCAGGACCAGAGCTATAGATGAGCGCGATCACTGGCGGCTCGTCGGTGAAAAGCAGTTCATCAGCCAGGGATCAACAGCCGGCGTGTACGTCGTTATGGCATCCACGGACCGGGCCAGAGGCAAGGCAGGTATTTCGGCCTTCATCGTCGAAGCAGGTATGCCGGGGCTGACAATCGGGAAAATCGAGAAAAAGCTAGGCATGCGCGCTTCTGATACCGCTGCACTTCACTTCGAAGACTTGCGTTTGCCCAAAGAAAATTTGCTCGGACGGCAAAACGGCGCATTTGACGACGTATTGCAGATTCTGCAGGGCGGGCGCATCGGCATTGCCGCCCTAGCAGTGGGCATCGCCCGGGGCGCGCTGGAGGAGTCGCTGAGGTATGCCGAGGAGAGAACTCAGTTCGGCAAACCCATTGCGCAATTCGAGGCGATCCAATGGATGCTTGCCGACATGGCGACCGAAATCGAAGCGGCGCGGCTGAAACACCTTGGACAACCTTTTCGAAAAAACGCATCGCAGGCGAAGTTGTATGCCGCTGAAGTGGCCATGCGCGCCACGAGCAAAGCCATTCAGATTCACGGCGGTTATGGATACATCAAAGATCATCCGGTGGAACGATACTTTCGCGATGCCAAGCTCTGCGAAATCGGCGAGGGAACCTCGGAAATCCAGCGCATCATCATCGCCAAGGAGCTGTTGAAATGAAAAAAAGCCGTTAACAATTA
>DATACQ010000990.1:0-5858 GCA_036258955.1 Binatia bacterium | reverse complement strand
TGGTCGCCGTACCGACACAGATAACAGTGGCCACCCGCACGCCGGCAATAATAACGCCCAAGGCTAACGGCAATTCCACCTGCAAGAGCAATTGGCGATCGGTCATGCCCATGCCTTTGCCGGCCTCGCGGATGGCAGGATCGACGCCGCTGATACCCGTGAAGGTGTTGCGAATGATCGGTAGCAGTGAGTACAGGACCAGGGCGACAATCGCGGTGCGCGGGCCAATGCCGCCGACAACCTTAGTTTCAAAAAGATAAATATTGAGTGGAATGAGAAAGCCGAACAGCGCGAGGCTCGGCACGGTTTGCATAATGTTAGCAAAGCCGAGCACCGGCTTGGTTAAGGCGGGTTTGCGGGTCAGCAAGATACCCAGAGGCACCCCGATGCAAACTGCCAACCCAGTGGAGATCACAACCAGGAAAAGATGCTCGGCGATGAGCGTCAGGACTTCCTGGCGGTTGCGCAGCAAGAACTCGAAGAAACTCACCCCGTATTCTCCGGGGAGATAGCCTCATAAAAGCACTGCGCAAAAGCTCGCGCTTCGGGGTGATCCGATTTGAGAAGCGCCGCGGGTGAACCGAGCAGGAGCATTCTGCCATCCTTCACCAAACCGATGCGCGTGCCCAGGACGAAGGCTTCGCGGACGTCATGGGTGACAAACACCATGGTTTTTTTAAGGCGAGCCTGGAGCGCTTTGAATTCGATCTGAATCTCGCGCCGCGTGATCGGGTCGAGCGCGCCAAACGGCTCGTCGAGCAGAACCAGCGGCGGATCTGCAGCCAACGCCCGCGCCACACCCACACGCTGGCGCTGCCCGCCTGATAGCTCCCGCGGATAGCGGGAGCCAAAGCGATCGGGCTCGAGACCCACCATGCTCAACAAGGCCCGCGCGCGCTCGTCGATTCGCTGGTTGCTCCACCCCTCCAAACGCGGCACCACAGCGATGTTTTCCGCAACCGTGAAGTGCGGAAACAGACCGATCTCCTGGATCACATAACCGATCCGCCGGCGTAGTTCGATGGGATTCCAGTCGAGGGTAGAGCGCCCGTCAACCCGCACCTCGCCCTGCGTGGGATCGATTAACCGATTGATAAGTTTCATCGTAGTGGTCTTGCCCGAGCCGCTACGCCCCAAAAGAACGAGAGTCTCGCCACTGCGGACCTCAAGATTTAAGTCGGAGAGCAGCGCCCTGCCATCCGGAAGCCGGAAGCTCACGTTTTGAAATTCAATGGTCCTCGGAGCATCCATGGGCTCACCCTTAACATGGCCGATGCTAGACATTCTAGTTAGATTCTTTCTATAGTCAGCCTACGCATGAAGCCGCATTTCACCAACTCTTTGATCGCGCCCGAGAAACACAATCAGTGGCGCGAGGTTCAGCCTTCGATCTGGTCGCTCGCCGACCATGCGCCGCGCGATGACCTCGCCCGCTCTGTGATGCGGACGCTTTTCGACCAGCCGCGTTGGCTCGAAGCTTTTCTTCTCTACGACGAGCGCGGCTCTGAGCTTTTTGAGCGCATTTGCGAGCTGCCGGAATATTATTTGACCCGGACGGAGCACGCGCTTCTGACGACCAGCGCGGCGGCGATTATCTCGGCTGCGCCCGTGGATGTTATCGTCGAACTGGGCGCCGGATACTCGAAGAAAACCGTCCATCTCTTGCGCGAACAGGCGCGTCAGCGCCGCTCGGGGATTTTCGCACCCATTGACGTAAGCCTTCCCGGGCTCATTGCGGCGCGAGATTTTACCGCCAGCCATTTTCCGGAGCTGCGATTCCTCGGATTGCACGCGTTGTACGAAGAGGGCTTTTCCAGCATCAGCCGAGATGTACGGACATTGTTCGTCTTTCTCGGCAGCACCATCGGCAACTTCACGCCCCCCGCTTTCATCCGGTTTTTCGCTCAACTCAGCCGCGCCATGGGTCCTGGGGATTATTTGCTGCTGGGCGCCGATCGGATAAAACAACCGGAGGTGCTTGAACGTGCTTACGCTGACTCCCAAGGGATCACGGCGGCCTTCATCCTGAATGTGTTCAACAACATTAACGGCGTAACCGGCAGCAACTTCGATACCACCAAGCTACGCTATCATTCCTGGTACGATCGTGAATGGTCGCAGATCGAGATGTACGCCGTGGCGACTGCAACCCAGGAGATTAAGTTCCCGTCCTTCGGCGCCTCGTTCCGTTGGGCCAGAGATGAACGAATTTTAGTGGAGATCAGCCGCAAGTTCGATCCCGAACGCCTCCAGCAACAACTTAGATTTTTTGATCTACTTCCGCTGGACCACTTCACAGATCCCAACGACTGGTTCTCGCTGTTACTCTTACAGAAAAATCTCTAAAGGATCTCCGCGCGCAGGTTTTGGCGCAGGTTGAATGCCGTTCTCCTGCTCCGCGGTTCCGATTTTTTAATTGACAAGCCAGCGGCAGGAATGAAAAAGTAGACGCCGGAGGTAAGCCATGAACATAAAGGAGGTAGTGGCGGCCGCTTTAATGGTGTTGCTGCCCCGAACGATTATGGCGCAGGATATTTTAAAGATTGGCTTATTTAACAAAGATGCCGTCATCATCGCCGCCGATGCGAAACGATTTCTCCAAGCGGAAAACATTGCCGTCGAGATCCATACGGTGACCGACTCGCCCACCTTGCTGCGCAACCTGATCAAGGGGAATTACGATCTCATCCTGAACAATGCCGACAACGTTATCGCCTGGGCCGAGGGCCAAGGGGAGGACCCGCAAAAGAATGACTTCATCATTTTTTTGGGCGGCAGCCGCGGCGTGGACCAAAAACTGATCGTAGCCCCTGACATCAACGATTATGCCGATCTCAAAGGCAAGATTTTTGCCGTGGATGCGCCCACCACCGGCTACGCGATCGTCGGTGTTTACATCTTGAAAAAACACGGGCTGGAATGGAACCGGGATTATACGATGAAAGCTTTTGGCAACACCGCTGCTCGCGCCAACGCATTGAGCCGCGGCGAGGCATCGGGAGCAATGATGAGCCTACCCGATGACGAGATTAAAAAACGCAACTTCAAGGTTCTCGCCCAGGCGCAGGATTATGTCAAAAACTACGCGCGTGGGTTGGCTGCCACACGCCGGCAGTGGGCTAATGCGAATGAAGATTTAACCGTCCGTTTCACGCGGGCCATGATCCGCGCCTCCGACTGGGTGCAAGATCCAAAAAACAAAGAAGAGGTCATACAACTCTTGCTGGTGGAAACAAAGAATAACAAAGGACGCGCGGAGGCCATGTATGCCCAGACGATGAGCCCCACTTTGGGAATCACGCCGCGCAGCCGCATCGACTTTGAAGGTATTCGCCAGGTATTGGAGTTGCGCGAAAGCGCCGGTCTGATGAAACCCGGCGAGTTCAAGCCGGAGAAATATATCGACGAGCGCTTCTACAAGAAAGCCCTGGCAACCCTGAAGGAGTAATGGCCAGTAGCTGGAGAGACGTTATCATGGCCCGGGTTAAACATATTGCGATCCGCACTAAGGACGTTGAAAAAACGGCGGCTTTTTACCGCGAGGCCTTCGGTCTCATGCAGGTGGGCGCCGGGCAAAGCGGAGTTTACCTTTCCGACGGCTACCTGAACATCGCCGTGCTAGAACTCCGCCCCGGGCTGGAAGGTGAGTCATTAAAGCTCGGCGTCGATCATATTGGCTTTGAAGTAGCCGATGTCGAAGCCACGGTGGCACACATTCGCCGACTAGGCGGGAAGTCCCTGACGGAGCGAATGGAACCACCCGAGGCAGGTTCGGTAGGGCCGCATTCTTATTTCGAGGTAAAGTGTCTCGGTCCCGACGAGCAAGTGATCGACGTCTCTTCTGCAGGTTGGATCGGCGGGCGCTGATCCCGTAACCAGCCGAGTTCCTGATCATCTTCGTAGATCACGGCTCCAAAGCATGAACCGATTGCCGCACTCTCCGCATCGATACGGGAACCTGCCGAACAGGCTCATGAAACGCTCAATAATATTTTTCCGGTGCGAACGGCGGATTCTGGCGCTATCCCCACAGTAGGGACACCGAATGGCCTTCTTCCCGCTGTCAGTCATGGAGTTCATCTGAATAGCCACGGATGCAATCAGACTCTGTGGGAATCCAGTCATTGTGTTCACCTTTGCCGGCCAATTACAATGTTTCCGTCGCCGCTGGCGCGCTATTTATTCATGTAGCAGGTCTGTCACCGTAAACAGCCGGCGAGGGCGCGGTATTCGCTTATACGCAGCCGCGAATCGCCGTCTTGACACTGCTCGTTTTAAAAAATAAATAGTGCCGCAATGGCTCTCACCTTCGTTCCGACTTTGTGGGTTTACTTAGTCGGTAATCTGCTCCTGCAACTTTATGACGGCGCTCTAACGTACTACCTGGTGAGCCTCGGCGTGCCGGAACTCAATCCGCTTGTGGATGACGCTATCCGATCATGGGGCGCGGCCTGGGGACTACTTTACTGGAAAGCGCTCGCCTGCGTTTCGATCGTCTCGATCTTCGCGGTGCGACACAGAACGCGCTCGCTGGCACATGCAGCTTTAGCGCTGACGGCAGCGGTATACGGCTGTCTCGCGATCGTTGGCTTATTGAACGTAGTTTTTCGCGTTTAGTTTTGGCGCGGCAAAGCCGTGAAAAGCCAAACAGAGCGAACGACAAAGGATCTAGGGCGGCACAGCGACGCGTGTAGCGAGCCCAGGACCTTCATGGCGGGTGATGAGATGGATTATCTTGCCAAGTGCGCGTGAAACTTTTGACGAACCAAAACTGTGCGGCGTTCACTGGATGCGTTCTAGCCCTCCCAAATAAGGTCTGAGAGCGTCGGGAATCACTACCGTGCCGTCTTTTTGCTGATAGTTTTCCAGCAGCGCCACAACCGTCCTCCCTACCGCTAGCCCGGAGCCATTCAGCGTATGGACAAAAACCGGTCGGGCGTTCTTTTCGTTCCGATAGCGAATCTGGGCGCGCCGCGCCTGGAAGTCTTCGCAGTTCGAGCACGAACTGATTTCCCGGTAAGCATTTTGCCCCGGGAGCCAAACTTCCAGATCATACGTTTTCGCCGCGGCAAAACCCATATCACCCGTGCAAAGCTCCACCACCCGATACGGCAGCTTCAGCCTCTGCAGAATCGCTTCGGCGTTTTCCACCATTAGGTCGAGCTCACGATAGGAACTCTCTGGTTCGGCGAACTTGACCATTTCAACTTTGTTGAACTGGTGCTGGCGTATCAGCCCGCGAACGTCTTTCCCGTAAGAACCGGCTTCGCTGCGAAAGCATGGCGTATAGGCGACGTATTTGATCGGCAAGTCGGCGCGCTCGATAATTTCATCGCGGTGGAGATTGGTCAGCGGGACCTCCGCGGTCGGAATAAGAAAAAATTCTCCTTGAGCCAGGCGGAAAAGATCTTCTTCGAACTTCGGCAGCTGGCCGGTGCCGATCAGAGCCGCCCGGTTGACTAGCGCCGGTGGGAGTATTTCCTGATAGCCGTTCTCTCCCGTGTGCACATCCAACATGAAATTGATCAGCCCGCGCTCAAGTCGTGCGCCGGCGCCTCGGTAAACCGCGAAGCGCGCGCCGGCAATCTTTGCCGCGCGAGCAAAATCAAGGATGCCCAGTTCTTCGCCAAGATCCCAATGGTTCTTCGCCGCGAAGTCAAACGCCGGAGGCTCGCCCCAGCGCCGCACCTCCTTGTTCTCGTCCGCCGATTTGCCAACGCTAACGCTTTGATGGGGCAAATTCGGCAAACTCAACATGAATTCTTCAAAACGCCGCTCGATATCCGCCAGCGGCTTCTCACCGTTTCTGATCGCCTCGCTGATCTCCTCTACTTCGCGCATCAACGCACCGGCATCGG
>DATACQ010000989.1:0-10371 GCA_036258955.1 Binatia bacterium | reverse complement strand
ATGAACGCACTGCGCGAGGCGAACCTCGCCGACTTTCCTCAGGAAAGACGCGCCCTCTTGGAGACTAAACAGGTGCTCAGCGAATTCTTTCAACGCGAAGATCAAATCGATGATGTGGTGCGTCGCAAGATTCAGTCTCTCTCGCGAGCCGTACCCGTGGGTAGCCGCGAATGGGACATCCTGTACCGCAAGTACTACGAAGAGGAAACACGCAAGCAGAGAAAATAGCCGCTGCGCGCCGTAGTGGCGCCCGGCATAAACCGAGCCTTGTTTGGTTTGGACCCTTGACAGGGGACGATACATGCTTAGATTTACCCCGCCTTGAGCACCGCGCGTCTGCGTGCATCGACAGTTGCACGAGAGCCATTAGTTGCCTATAAATACTGATTTAACTTCGCAGAAGGAGGAAGGCAGTGAAGATCAGGCCTTTGCAGGATCGAGTTATTGTCAAACGCATCGAGGAAGAGGAAAAGAGTAAGGGTGGTATCATCATTCCCGACACCGCTAAGGAAAAGCCGCAGGAAGGTAGGGTGATTGCCGTGGGCAAGGGCAAAGTGAATGAGGATGGCAAGCTTACTCCCCTGGATGTCAAGATCAACGACCGCGTGCTGTTCGGTAAGTACGCGGGCAGCGAAATCAATATTGATGGCGAAGAACACATGATTATGCGCGAGGACGATATCCTCGGCGTCATTGAGAAATAAAGGAAGAAATTTCAGGAGGATCAAAGATGGCTGCAAAAATGGTTAAGTTCAACCGTGATGCCCGGGAGGCGATTCTGAAGGGGGTTAATATCCTTGCGGATGCCGTTACTGTGACCCTGGGACCCAAAGGAAGGAACGTGGTGCTCGACAAGTCCTTTGGCGCCCCCACCGTCACTAAGGACGGAGTGACCGTTGCCAAAGAGGTGGAGCTTGCCGATAAGTTCGAAAACATGGGCGCGCAAATGGTAAAAGAAGTGGCGAGCAAAACCTCCGATATCGCGGGTGACGGGACCACCACTGCTACCGTTTTAGCCCGGCAGATTTACGCTGAAGGCGCAAAACTCGTTGCCGCCGGTCACGATCCGATGACCCTGAAGCGCGGCATCGATAAGGCGGTTGAGGCCGTCGTTAACGAACTGAAGTCGCTTTCCAAACCGACCAAAGATCCCAAAGAGATTGCCCAAGTCGGGACCATTGCTGCGAATACCGATTCCACCATCGGCGACGTGATCGCTGAAGCGATGAACAAGGTCGGTAAAGAAGGCGTCATTACCGTTGAGGAGGCGAAGGGCCTCGAAACGACTCTCGACGTCGTCGAAGGCATGCAGTTCGACCGCGGTTATCTCTCGCCCTACTTCGTTACGGACCCGGAGCGAATGGAATGCGTGCTCGAAGATGCCTATTTGCTGATTCATGAAAAAAAGATCAGCAACATGAAAGATATTCTGCCGATTCTGGAACAAATCGCCAAGTCGGGTAAGCCCTTCATCATCATTGCGGAAGAAGTCGAGGGGGAAGCGCTGGCAACGTTGGTGGTCAACAAGATCCGCGGCACGTTGCACTGCGTGGCCGTCAAAGCGCCGGGGTTTGGCGATCGGCGCAAAGCGATGCTCGAAGATATCGCGATTCTTACGGGCGGAAAGCTCATTGCCGAAGAGTTAGGTATTAAGCTCGATAATATCAATCTTCAGGATTTGGGGCGGGCTAAGCGAATCGTTGTTGATAAGGACAACACGACGATTGTGGATGGCGCCGGTAAGAAATCCGATCTTGAAGGCCGCATTAAACAGATCCGCGCGCAGATCGATGAGACCACGTCCGATTACGATCGCGAGAAACTCCAGGAGCGGCTTGCGAAATTGATCGGCGGCGTCGCGGTGATCAACGTCGGTGCAGCCACTGAAATCGAAATGAAAGAAAAAAAGGCGCGCGTGGAGGATGCTCTGCACGCGACCCGGGCCGCAGTCGAAGAAGGGATCGTCCCTGGCGGCGGCGTCGCCCTGCTCCGCTCGGCGGTAGCTCTCGACAAACTGCGGGTTTCAGAGGACGAGCGCTGGGGCGTGAACATCATCAAACGTTGCGTCGAAGAACCGATGCGCCGGATCGCCAGCAATGCCGGCGTGGAAGGCTCGATTACTCTGCAAAAAGTCAAAGAGGGCAAAGGCGCATTCGGGTTCAACGCGGCCACTGAAGAGTACGAAGATCTGTTCAAGGCCGGCATCATCGATCCCACCAAGGTAGTGCGCACAGCTCTGCAGAACGCCGCGTCGGTTGCTAGCATGTTGCTCACCACCGAAGCGATGGTGGCGGAGAAGCCGGAAGATAAAGCGGCTATGCCCCCGATGCCTCCGGGAGGAGGGATGGGTGGAATGGGTGGTATGGGCGGCATGGGCGGCATGGGCGGCATGATGTAACTTGTAATTGTCTTGCAAAAGCCCGTTGTGCGTAAACCTTTGACGCACAACGGGCTTTTTATTTTGCAGCTTGACATAGGGGCTCATTCATACTACGCTTCGGTTTACATTTCTTAGCAAATATAGCAACTTAGCCGTCCTTTCCGATGTTTGAATCCCTAACCGAAAAACTTGAGCTGACCTTCAAGAAATTACGGGGTCAGGGAAAGATCAGTGAAAAAAATATCGACGAAGCGCTGCGCGATGTGCGCCTCGCGCTCTTGGAGGCGGATGTTCACGTCAGCGTAGTTAAGAAGTTCCTCGATTCGGTAAAGGCAAAATCCCTTGGCCAGGATGTGCTTTTGAGCCTCACCCCGGAACAGCAGTTTCTGAAAATCGTCCGGGATGAACTGATTACTTTGCTCGGGGGCTCCCATCAAGATCTCGAACTCAAAGCAGCGCCGCCGGTCGTGATTATGTTAGTGGGTCTGCAGGGCTCAGGAAAAACCACAACCGTTGCAAAACTTGCACGGCACCTGAAAAGAGACAAGAAACGCACTCCCTATTTAGTTCCTGCGGATATTTACCGCCCTGCCGCCATCGAGCAGCTGAAAATTCTCGGTGGCGAGTTGGACATTCCGGTATACGACTCCAATCCAGAAACCTCGCCGGTGCAGCTCTGTAGACAAGCGCTCGAAGAGGCCAAGAAGCGGTTTGCCGACGTCTTGCTGATCGACACCGCTGGCCGGCTGCACATCGACGAAGAGTTGATGCAGGAGCTGGCGGGCATCCGGGACGCGGTTCGGCCACATCAAATCTTGCTTGTCGCGGATGCGATGACCGGGCAGGATGCCGTGAATCAGGCGTTAGGTTTCGAGGGCAAGCTCGGCCTAAATGGAGTTATTCTCACAAAGCTGGATGGCGATGCTCGGGGCGGTGCCGCGCTTTCGATTCGCGAGATGGTAGGCAAACCGATTGTGTTCTCGGGCGTAGGCGAAAAGCTCGACGCTTTAGAGCCTTTCTATCCGGACCGGTTAGCGTCGAGAATTCTCGGCATGGGCGACGTGCTCTCGCTGATCGACAAAGTGCAGCAGAATGTCGAGGCGAAAGAAGCCGCACGAATACAGAAGGCGTTTCAAAAACAGCAGTTCACGCTGGAAGAGTTCCAATTGCAGCTGCAGCAAATCAAACGCATGGGCTCCATGAGCAGTCTGCTGGAGATGATTCCTGGCGGCAAGAAACTCGCTTCGCAAGTAGATCCGGACCAGGCGGAAAAAGAAATTAGACGTGTGGAGGCGATCATCAATTCGATGACGCTCCAAGAACGCCGTAATCCGGCAATCTTAAACGGCAACCGACGGCGCCGCATTGCAGACGGCAGCGGCACTACCGTGACTGACGTCAATCGGCTAATGAAACAGTTCATGGAAATGAAAAAGATGATGCAGAAGGTAAATAAAATGGGAGTTGGTTCGCTCTTTAGCCGAATGCCGAACCCGTTCCATTAACCCGAACAGGACTGCAGGGCTGCGGCCGCAGTCTGATTTCCAAAGGAAGAGAAAGATGAGTGTAACGATCCGCTTAAGCAGGCATGGCGCTAAGAAGAAGCCCTTTTATCGTATCGTGGTGAGCGACCGCCGCTATCCACGAGACGGCCGGTATATAGAGCAAGTCGGCACGTATGATCCCAGCGCCTCAACCGGCGGACTCAAACTGAACCGGGAAAAAATAGACACCTGGATTAGAGATGGCGCCCAGCCCAGCCAGACAGTTTCTCAGCTGATCAAAAAAGCCCAGAAAACCAGCTAAATATTCGCAAAGGAGGCCATCTCCTTGATGAGAGATTTAGTGCAGTATCTGGCGAAATCCCTGGTTAATAAACCTGACGCGGTCGAAGTTAAAGAGACCGAGGGTGACCTTGCGTCCGTAGTGGAGCTGAAAGTCGCCAAAGAAGACCTCGGACGCATCATCGGCAAACAAGGCAGGACGGCAAAGTCTATTCGGACGATCCTGAATGCCGCGGCCTCGAAAAACAACCGCAAAGTCGTTCTCGAAATCGTCGAAGAACGCTAGGCGCTGTTTAGCCACACGTGTCCGACCGGTTAGTACCTCTCGGGGAGATCGTCGCTACTCACGGCCTGGAAGGGTGGCTAAAACTTGAGCCCTTCAACCCGGCTAGCACTGCGCTGGAGGCACCGCGCGAAGTTTTTGTCGAGCGTGACGATACCCGCTCGGCGCAGCGACTGGAAGGCAACCGGCCTCACAATCGCCAGATACTCGTCAAACTGCACGGCATCGACAGCATCGAGGCAGCCAAACCTCTTGTCGGCGCAAACCTGTGTGTGACCGAAGACTCGCTACCGGCTCTAAAGCCCGGGGAGTACTACCACTATCAGGCTGTCGGTCTCGAGGTGAGCGATAAAGACGGGAACTACATCGGAAAAGTCTTACGAATCTGGATAGTAAGCGGCAAAGAAATTTACGTCGTTGCTGGCGCTACAAAGGAGCATCTGATTCCAGCGGTTAAGGATATAGTCGAAAAGATCGACTTTGATGCGGGAACAATGATAATCAACCCTCCGGAGGGGCTACTGGATCTTTAGGCCGCCAGCTCAAAGCTTGAGCGCGATGAGCTAAGGCCGCAACAGTGTCGTCGCGCTTTAGCCTTCGGTATTGTTCTCTCTCGACCGACCTCCTTCCACGCAGTTAGACCATGCCTGATGATCAACTTCACTGTCGTTACCATATTTCCTCGGATGTTCGACTCGCCCCTTGGACAAAGCATCCTTAGCAAAGCTCAAGGCAAAGGTTTAATTTCTGTCAGCTTGCGGGACCCGCGGGAGTACGCCACGGACCGTCATCGCATGACCGATGATTACCCCTATGGCGGCGGCCAAGGAATGGTCATGAAACCGGAACCTTTGGTAGGCGCCATCGAAGCCATTCGCGAACACTCCAACAACGCGCGCGTGATCTTGCTTTCTCCGCGAGGAGAGGTCTTCAACCAAGGAACCGCAGCCCGGCTGGCCGGTTTGGAAGACATCGTGCTGGTGTGCGGGCGCTACGAAGGCGTCGACGAGCGGGTCACGTTGTTCGTTGATGAGGAGTTGTCAGTGGGCGACTATACCCTGAGCGGTGGCGAGCCCGCAGCCCTCGTGATCATCGATGCAGTGGCCCGCCTCATTCCAGGCGTGCTCGGCAATGAATTATCCCCGGCTGAAGACACCTTTGCAGACGGGCTTCTTGAATATCCCCAATACACCCGACCGGAAGACTTCCGCGGCTTAAGAGTCCCTGAGGTGTTGCTGTCCGGTGATCATGAGCGAATCCGTGCGTGGCGCCGTGAACAAAGTTTGAGGCTGACAAAGGAACGCCGTCCCGATCTCTGGACTAAAGTGACACTGGCGAAACAGGGCCAAGGACCAGAGGCACCCGCTCGGGCACCGGTTTTTTTGGCTTTACTGCATTACCCCGTGTACGACAAAAACAAGGAGATCGTCACTACCGCAGTGACCAACATGGACATTCACGACATAGCCCGATCGTCCCGGACCTACGGCGTGGCGGGCTTCTACGTAGTGACCCCCGTGAAGGCGCTGCAAAAACTAGCTTTGAAGATCATCGAGCATTGGGAACATGGCTACGGCAGTCAGTACAATACGACCCGGAAAGAGGCACTGTCCCTAGCGCGCATTCGAGCTAAATTGGACGACGTTCTCATCGATATCGAACGGCTGAGCGGCGAAAAACCGGTGATTGTGGTAACGTCGGCGCGAGGCGGCGCGGGCCGCACCTCTTTCGCGGCGCTCAAAGACATGTTACAAGAGAAAACTCACCCTTTTTTGATTCTACTGGGAACTGGATGGGGCTTGAGCGAAAGCATTTTTGCTCAGGCGGACTATGTCCTGGAGCCCATCGCAGGCACCGCAGAGTATAACCATTTGTCCGTGCGGTCGGCCACTGCGATCATTTTGGACCGGCTGCTGGGACGCGGGTAGAAATTTGGAGCACGTCATGGACATTGTCAATCAATTGGAAGCAGAACAATCGAAGAAGGAACCTCCCGTTTTGCGGCCGGGAGAAACCGTCCGGGTGCACGTCAAGGTCATAGAGGGCGAAAAGGAGCGCACTCAGGTCTTCGAGGGGACGGTAATTGGACTATCCGGCGGCAGCAATCGTGCTACATTCCGCGTGCGTAAGATCTCTTATGGGGTAGGCGTCGAACGCGTTTTTCCAATTCACTCACCGCGGATCGACAAAATAGAGATACTTTCCCGCGGAAAGGTACGCCGCGCGAAACTGTACTATTTGCGCCAACGCTCCGGTAAGGCAGCCCGGTTGACGGGCGAAGACTGACGGCGCGTCGCGCTTCACACTCAACCTCTGCCAAGAATTTGGCCCTTGCCGTCGAACACGCCGCCCGGGTGAACCTTTATTTCGCCCGCCCGGAGTTCACCATGGAACTCTCCCCCCGGCATGACCTCAAAGCAACCTACAACTTGGATCTTACCCCTGAGCTTCCCCTCCAGCTGAATATGTCGCGCCGATACATAGGCGTCTACTTGGGCATTGGAGCCGATGACCAGCAGATCCGTCGATTTCAATTCGCCGGTAAACCGGCTGTCGATCTTCACGGGCAAGGTGTAGCTTAATTTTCCTGAAATCGATGAATTCGGAAACAGCACAGTCCTGACACCCGCCGGAGAAACAAGACCGTCGTTGTGGTTCTTCTCTGCCATCCAAATTCCTTGGTCCCGTAAGATATCACACGCGCAGAACCAAAGGCGAACACACTGTCATCCGAGCCAAACGGGCGCGCCGTGATTTAAGACGGCGGAGCATAGCGCATTCCTATAGAATGGGGTACTTGTGTTAAGTTAATGAGCATGGATTTGTTTGGCTCGATCCCGGCAAAATCACGAGCCACATCCGCCCCGCTAGCCGACAGAATGCGCCCACGCACGCTCGGCGAGTTTGTGGGCCAAGAACACCTGCTCGCTCCCGGCAAGCTGTTGCGGGAATTGGCTCAGACGGGCGACCTGCACTCGCTGATTTTTTGGGGTCCGCCCGGTAGCGGCAAAACAACTTTGGCGCAACTACTCGCCAACGCTGCCGGCGCGGTTTGCGTGCATTTCTCGTCGGTAAGCTCCGGGGTCAAGGACCTCAAGAAAATCTTTCAGGAAGCCGAAGATCTACAACGTCTCGGCAAGCGCACGGTTTTATTCGTCGACGAAATCCATCACCTGAACAAATCGCAGCAAGACAACTTCCTGCCCTATGTCGAACGCGGCATTATAAACTTAATCGGCGCCACCACCGAGAACCCTTCATTCGAGGTGATTTCCCCATTGCTTTCGCGCTGCCAGGTGCTCGTGCTCGAGCCTCTCCGCGATGAGAATATTGAGGCGATTCTTAACGCCGCCTTGACAGATACCGAACGAGGGCTGGGCCGCTTGAACTTGTTTATTGAAGGCCACGCCCGCGAGTTTCTCGTCCGCCAGAGCCGCGGCGACGCGCGTGCCGCATTGAAGGCTTTGGAGACCGCGGCGGCGCTAGCCCGCAAGGACAAAACCATCACGTTGCGCCACGCGGAAGAAGCTCTGCAAAGAGCCGCGCTTCGCTATGACAAGGCCGGCGAGGACCACTACAATGTGGTTTCCGCTTTCATTAAGAGCATGCGCGGCAGCGATCCCGATGCCGCGCTTTACTGGCTAATGCGCATGCTCGAAGCCGGCGAAGATCCATCGTTCATTGCCCGGCGCATGGTCATTTTTGCCGCGGAGGACATCGGCAACGCGGACCCGCAAGCGCTAATGCTCGCTGTTGCCGCAAAAGATGCCGTTCACTTCATCGGTCTGCCTGAGGGCAGAATTCCATTGGCACAAGCCGTCACTTACCTGGCTACAGCTCCCAAATCAAACTCATCGTACACAGCTATGTTGGCAGCTTCTAAGGACGTCGAAGAAAGGGGCGGGCTTGCCGTGCCGCTGCACTTGCGCAACGCACCGACTCCACTGATGGACAAGCTTGGCTACGGCAAAGGGTACGCATATCCGCATGACTTTCCGGATCACGTGGCAAAGCAGGAATATCTACCCAAAGAGCTCGAAGGAAGCCGTTATTACTTTCCCTCCGATTCCGGGGAAGAAAAGCAGATCCGGGAACGGATTAAACAGTGGACTGAAAAGAAGAGGCGAGACTAGCGGCTCTACCGTCCAAGTCGCGTATGATGACTGTCGAGCGGAGCCTTCTTGTAAGAAATTTCCGCTCACTCTTGAACGCCTGCCAAACCGAGCAAAAAAGCATAGGAAAACGCCGTCTCGCGGTGACGCCGGAAACGCCCGGAGGCGCCGCCGTGACCGGCGTCCATGTTAGTCTTCAATAACAGCAGATTGCCGTCGGTTTTCTTCTCGCGAAGTTTGGCGACCCATTTAGCCGGTTCCCAATACTGCACCTGAGAATCGTGGAGTGCGGCCGTGATGAGCAGATGCGGATAATTCTTGGCTTCGACATTGTCATAAGGCGAATACGAAAGCATGTACCGATAGTACTCTTCATTATTGGGATCGCCCCACTCATCGTATTCACCCGTGGTCAGCGGAATTGAAGGATCGAGCATGGTCGTCACCACATCGACGAACGGCACTTCAGCAACGATCCCCTTAAACAGGTCCGGGCGCAGGTTGGCGACGGCTCCCATCAAAAGGCCACCGGCGCTCCGCCCCATCGCAAAAAGTTTTTCCGGCCGGGTGTATTTTTGTTCGATGAGATACTCGGCGCAGCAGATAAAGTCGGTGAAGGTATTTTTTTTCTTGAGCAGTTTACCCTCTTCGTACCAGCGCCGTCCCAATTCCTGGCCGCCCCGAACGTGCGCCAACGCATAAATAAAGCCGCGATCAATGAGACTCAAACGCGGAGACGCAAATGCCGCGTCCAGGCTAAAGCCATAGGCGCCATAGCCGTAGAGCAACAGCGGCGCCTGCCCCTCCTTCTTTGTTTCTTTGCGGTACACGAGCGAGATTGGAATCTCCGTCCCGTCTGCGGAGCGCGCATAGAGCCGCTCGGCGACATAGTTGTCGATTGTAAAGCCGCCCAAGACCTCTTCTTGTTTCAGCAACGTTTTCTGCCGGCTTCTCATGTCATAGTCGTAGATTGAAACCGGCGTCTTCATTGAAGTGTACTCGAAGCGCACCGTGCCGGTATCGAGCTCGGGATTGGTGCCGAGATGCGCTCGGTAAGCCGGCTCTTCGAATTCCAAATAGTGGCCCTCGCCGCCAGCCCAAGGAATGACCCTGATCTGCGTGAGTCCGCGGGTCCGCTCTTCGAGTACCAGATAGTCTTGAAAAATATCAAAGTCGCTTAGATAAACATGCTCCCGGTGCGCCACCATTTCTTGCCAATTTTCCTTTGCCGTATTGCTTAAGGGGGTTGTCATCAGGCGAAAATTCTTAGCCTCGCTGTTGGTACGAATGACAAAATTATCGCCAAGATGATCGATATGGTATTCATGCTCCCGTTCGCGGCGCAGGAAAATCGTGAACTCCCCAGTCGGATTGTCAGCACTCAAGTAGCGATATTCCTGGGTGACGGTTTGCGCGGATACAATGATCAAAAAGCGCTTCGATTTCGATTTGAATATATAGGTGACAAACGTCTCGTCATCTTCTTCGAAGACTAGCGTATCGTTGGCTGTATCCGAACCGACTTCGTGGCGATAGATCTGATGTTGGCGCAACGTAGTTTGATCCTGTTTGGCGTAGAAAAGCGTCTTTTTGTCGTTGGCCCAGACGAGATTCTCCGTGACGTTCGGCAGCACTTCCGGTAATAGCTCACCCGTCGCAATATTCTTGACATAGGCCGTATGAATCCTGCGGCCCTGGGTATCGACCGCGTAGGCCAGGAGGTCGTGTCCGGCACTGACGGCCCAGCCGCCAATCGAGAAGAACTCATGCCCGTGAGCGAGGACATTGCCGTCCAGCATGATTTCTTCAGTT
>DATACQ010000988.1:0-2052 GCA_036258955.1 Binatia bacterium | reverse complement strand
GACCAAGGTTTTGCGCGATGCATTCGCCAAAACAATGGCCGACCCGGAGTTCCTGGCCGAGGTAAAAAAACGGGAGTGGGAGGCAAACGGCCTACCTGCACAAGAGCTGCAAACGCTGGCTAAGGAGGTCATCGCGCAACCGCCCGAAGTCATCGAGCGGATGAAGAAGCTACTTACAAACTAGCTGGTGTCCTGTCGCAGCAGCCAGTCGCCAATTTTAAAAACTATTCTCAAACATCGCATTAACGTGCGTAGAAGCTCAGGAGTGGAGACCAAAGTGATTGTGCGGGGTCGCCGTTGCAGGCAGGTCAAGAGGCACAGACGTTCCCTCGCGCGGTTTGTGACATCTAACTGACGCGCCCCTGCTTTCAATCAGTTGGTGTGAGCCTGTAGTCCGCACCAGTCTCAGCCGAAGGCTGATCGGCCTGTGGCCGAACCGACATCATGTTCAAGCATTGGGAGCTGTCCTCTACGGGCAGCCATCTCCCACCACTGCCAATAGATTGCCCGAGAAAACTACCGATACCACCCGCGCCAGCGTTGTAAGCCAACCCTCGGCAAGGCTGACTACGCCGGCGCCTGGCAAATCTCTCGATCTCTTCGGCTGAAGCATGATTGTCAGCGCCACATGGGCTCGCAGGAGACGCTCATGCGTTCTTTTGTCGCTGTTCAAATCTGGCCGTGGTCCAAGCTAGGCCCGCAAATTTCGCAGCTCACAAAAGAAGGAGCTAGTTGAAAGCTGCTTGACTCACTAGGTTGACAGGGGATTCGTTCGCTTATAGGGGAATGGCTGTGCGCTCCTGTTACTTAATTAAGATCGCGCGAAGCGGAACTCGCAAGATGAAGGGAGCAGCCGAAATGAATTCCCCGAGGGAGCGATGGACGAAGGCGACCCGCATGGCAGCGCTTCTATGGTTAACATTATTTCTCTCATCCTCGGCTTATGCAGCTTCGGATTCGAAGATTATTGAAGCGGCAAAAAAAGATGGCGAGTTGATGTTGTGGACCAGTAGCGACTTGCGGACGGCAAACCGATTAGTGGAGCGTTTTGAGCAGAGATATCCATTTCTAAAGGTCAAGGTATTCAGAACCGGAACAGGCGCCCTCCATAACAAGATCACAACCGAGGCATTGGCGGCAAAGCACAATTGGGATGTGATGAACACGTTAATCCCTACGCGCGACTTAATCGAAAGGAAGCTGCTCGCACGATATAGCTCTCCGGAAGCGGGAATGCTGCTGGACCAGAACCTTCGAGATCCAATGGGGTATTGGACAGCGATTTATGCGATCCCCTTTGTCTTGGGATATAACACCAACTTGGTTAAGCCGGCCGATGCGCCCAAAAGTTACGGCGATCTTTTAGGCGCTCAGTGGAGAGGAGGTAAGATTTCGATCGACCAAGATGGTTATGAGCTCCTCCAGGGTCTGATCCTTTCGTGGGGGAAAGACAAGGCGTTAGATTATTTGAAGAAGCTGGCATTGCAGCAACCCGTTCCCAGACGCGGCAATTCGCTCCGCGTGCAGCTTGTTAGCGCCGGTGAGCACCCGTTGCTTATCTCTATGGCAAGTCCTATTCAACTCGCTCGGCGCGATGGCGCGCCAATAAATTGGATCCCCCTGGAACCCGTTCCAGTCAGCTTTCACGCGATAGCGCTGGCGGAGCATGCATCCAATCCGAATGCTGCGAAACTGTATATCGATTTTGTCCTTTCACGCGAGGGCCAAGAAACACTTCGCAGCGTCCAGAGAATACCCGTACGTAAAGACGTCGAAGCAGATCCGCCGACCTTGTTCAAAGGGTACGATCGGATCATGCTTCAGCCCATGAAAACTGAGGAATTTAACGAGATCCTGAGCCTATACAAAGGCGTACTTAGCCTTCGTTAAGCGCACGCTACCACAAGGTCTTGGGATGTTAACCTCCTTACTATTTCTTTAGTTTGGCGCGCTCGAGCGCTAGCGCAATGGCGCCGCCGGGCTTGGACTCCCGGATGGGAGTGCCCTTGGGCTCGAGCGCTTGCCGGTCGCGTGGGCTGGTTTCGCCGCGTG
>DATACQ010000987.1:0-2643 GCA_036258955.1 Binatia bacterium | reverse complement strand
TACGCGGCGAACACTAAATACATCAACGTAGGTGAAATCCGGATCCGGAACGCGAACGCGGAGTACATTAACAGAACAGCGGACTCAGCGCCCGAGACAGCCGCGAAGAAAGTCGATAAAGCAGCCAAAGAATATAGCGATGCGCCTACCCTCCAGGTCAATGTTGATAAAGTTTTTGCCAATGGCCGCCTGGGATTCCTGAACACGACCCGCAATCCGCAGTACCGCGTATTTTGGGACCGGTGCGAGGTGCAAATCTCCAATCTGACCAACCAATCTGAAGACGGCGCCATGACTGCCCGGATGACCGGAAGGTTCATGGGCATGGGCAAGACCAGCATCGATTTAACCGCGCGCCCCAACAAGAAAGGTCCGAATCTGGATCTCCGCGTTGCGATCGAAGAGACGGATATGAAGGCGATGAACGAGTTGTTTCGCTCATACGGGAGCTTCGACGTTGTCGCCGGATCATTCTCATTTTTCTCCGAACTCCGTGTGCGCGACGGCAACATGAATGGGTACGTCAAACCCCTTTTTCAGGACATGGATGTTTACGATCGGCGACAGGACAAAGAAAAGGGAATGTTCCGGAAGCTGTATGAGGGAGTCATTGGCGGCATTTCATGGCTGTTCCAGAATACGCCACGGGACGAAGTCGCCACAACGATCGAGGTTTCCGGCAAACTTTCTAATCCACAGACCAGCACCTGGGATACGATCGTCGGTCTGGTTCAGAACGCATTCTTCAAAGCGATCTTGCCGGGCTTTGAACGCCAAGCCTCCCTGCCGAGAAAAAAGTCGTGAGAAGCCGCCAAGACTCGATCACACGGACAACGCAGGTCGGATAGACGAAACGGCGCAAAGGTAAACACAAGATTAGAACTCGCCGTCTTCGTGCGTTGGCGCGAGACGTCCCGTTGGAAGCTCGAGGAGCGGAAAGGAAGACTTCGATGGCTGCTAAACTCAAGAAGGTGAAAGACCAAGTCATCGTGATTACCGGCGCGTCCTCCGGCATTGGATTGAGAACAGCGCGGATGGCCGCCGACCGAGGCGCGCGCCTGGTTCTCGCAGCCCGTAGCAAAAATGCGTTGTCGCGATTGACGGAGGAAATTTTGCAAGCTGGCGGCAAAGCTCTGCACGTGGTGGCCGATGTAGGACGAGTTGAAGACGTGAGCGAGATCGCGCGGGCAGCGCAAGAACACTTCGGCGGCTTCGACACCTGGATCAATAACGCGGGGACCGGAATGTACGGAAAGCTCGAATCCATCGATATCGAACATATGCGCAAACTCTTCGATACCAACTTTTGGGGCGTGGTTTACGGCTCCCTCGAAGCTGTCAAACATTTAAAGCAACGCGGCGGCGCGGTGATTAACGTGGGCAGTACAGAATCCGACCGTGCCCTTCCTCTGCAGGGCATCTACGCCGCTTCAAAACACGCTGTGAAAGGCTTCACCGACGCACTACGTATGGAGGTTGAAGCCGACGGTGGGCTGGTTTCAGTGACCCTCGTTAAGCCGGGCGCGATTGACACACCTTTTCCCTTGAACGCCAAAAACTATCTCGAAAGTGAGCCGAAACACGTTCCGCCGGTATATGCACCGGACGCGGTCGCGACCGCGATCCTTCATTGCGCCGAAACACCGGTGCGTGACGTCTTCGTCGGTGGCGGCGGCAAAGCAAACTCTGCGCTCGGCCATTATGCGCCACGAACCGCCGACAAATATATGGAAAGTATGGTCATCAGCGGCACGAAAAGCGGCAAGCCACCACGCCCGGCCGAGCAGAACGGACTCGATCATCCAACTGAAAACCTTGCGGAGCGCGGTGACTACAAAGGTCACGTCGCTAAAACAAGCCTCTACACACAGGCCTCGCTGAGTCCGGCTTTGACCCGGGCCGCCGTTGCGGGCACGGGACTGCTCGTCGCCGCATTATGGCGCGCATCGAGAGAGAAATGGTGTTCGCGGCGGGGTCACACCTGACGGGGCTCAAGCATTCTACAACTAGTTAACACTTCATTCGTAATAACCATCGTTGTAGAACCGTCCACCTAGTTCTTTATAGGCGGTAACGAAGCTCCGAACAACTTAGTGTAACTTCAACGTTATTTTTTTGATCTTGGGATCGTGGATTAGTTCCGTCGAATGTTGATTGAACTAAACAAGACTTACAACTAAGCACTTGGTGATAACTATCCCATCCGTGGCGTGATGGTACGTTGGCATTGCGCTTGCTCCTGCTGTGTGTAGACGCAACAGTCGAAATTTAACTAGGAGGAAATTAAACGAATGGGCAAAAAAAATTATGTGATGGGTGGCATGGTGTTTACAGCGACCCTAGCTCTAGCGATTTTACCCGGGTGTTCGCAGCAAAGCAGAAGCGGCAGCTCACGGCCGGAATCGTCGGCGGGAACAAACATCGGACCGACCGGCACCCGGAGTAACACGCCGGCGGCTCGACAATCAGGTCCGAACAACGACGCGGGAAATGACCAGACGGGCGGCGGAAGTGGCGGTGGCGGCGGTACCGGCTCGGGTGCTGCTGGTTCTGGAAGCGGCAGTGGTGGTTCGGGGAGTGGTAGCGGCGGCTCAGGCAGCGGCGGTTCCGGGAGTGGCGGTGGCTCGGGCAGTGGTGGTTCGG
>DATACQ010000986.1:0-2984 GCA_036258955.1 Binatia bacterium | reverse complement strand
CGAAGCGGGATCAATTTGACCGCTATGCCCGCGACGTTTTGAAGCGCCGGAGGATTAGCCCATGATGACCAGAGAAGAGAACCAACTCCTGACGCAAACCGGGCCCGGCACGCCTTGTGGTGATCTCTTGCGTCGCTATTGGCAGCCGGTCGCGCTGTCCGAAGAGTTGCGGAGCGCGGGGGCACCGCTGGCGGTGACTCTGATGGGCGAAGAATTGGTTGTCTTTCGTGACGAACAAGGTAGGATCGGCGTTTTGGACGGACATTGCTGTCATCGTGGCGCTGATTTAAGCTATGGCCGGCTCGAAGATGGCGGTTTGCGTTGTATCTATCACGGCTGGCTTTACGACGTAAACGGGCGCATTCTCGAGCAACCCGGCGAGCCTAATAAAGGTGAAAACCGGTATAGAATCCGCCAGCCATCGTTTCGGTGCCATGAAGTTGGCGGACTCATATTGGCGTATCTCGGGCCCGGCGAACCGCCGCTGGTGCCAAACTACGAGTTTTTTCAGGTGCCGGACAATCACAGGTTTGTCTCCAAAATCTACCACCAATGCAATTATCTGCAGTCCAATGAAGGCAACATTGATCCGGTCCATCTGTCGTTTCTTCATCGTAATCTCGAAGACAGCGAACGCGACCGCAGGCGGCGCGTAAACGGCGCAGAGGTTTCCCCCAACGCGCTATACGGCGCTGATCTTGCGCCAAAGATCGAACTCGAATTGACCGATTTCGGGCTGCGAATTTTTACTGTCCGGACGTTGGGAGACAATAGAATCTACTGCCGCACCTCGAATTTCGTCATGCCGAACTTCAGCACTTTTCCCGGACAAACGGCAGGGGAAGGGTACTCGGTCAACTGGCACGTGCCCATTGATGACACGAGCCACTGGAAGTATGTCATCGTATTCAGCCGGCAAAAGCCTCTGGACCAGGAGATCGTGGTGCGCGGGCGTGACGAGCTGAGCGCCGATTATCGCATGAAGCGCAACAAAGCCAATCGATATCTGCAGGATCGCGGGTCGATGAAGAGCGAGTCTTTCAGCGGCATCGGTCATGCCTTTCAAGCCCAAGATGCCTGCGTGATCGAAGGTGCCGGCGCCATCCAGGATCGCACCAAGGAACACCTAGTAACTTCCGACAAAGCAATCCTGGCCGCGCGCAAACTGTTGCTCCAGGGCATCCAGGATGTGAAGCAAGGGCGCGATCCGCTGCACATCGTCCGTGAGCCGGCGAAGAATGACTTTTCCCACCTTGCGGTGGTTTCGCAAGTGACCGAAAAAGATGCGGACATCAAGCAAGTGGTCACCAAGAAGATTGAAGCGCAGCGAGAACTTGCTTTCTCGAAACATTCTCATCCCAGCTCTGCCGACATGTAGATAAGAGGGTGAGATCTATTATCGCAATCCCTCCGCAGTAGGTCCGCTTGGGCGGGAGAGGACGTGAGACGTTTAACACGTCTCGAAAAAACCGATGACTGAAATTTTACGGCTCGGCATCGCGGGGTTAGGCGTGGCAAGCACGCAGATCTTGCCGCCGATTTCCAAGCTACCCTTCATAAGAATCACAGCCGCCGCGGACACCCGCGCGGACGCAGTAGCGAAGTTTCGCGATGAGTACAGAGCCGACGGATACGCGACTGTCGAAGATCTCTGCGCCAGCCCAAACGTGGACGCCGTCTACATCGCCACCCCCAGTTCCTTGCATGCCCAGCATGCAATCACCGCGGCAAGGCACAAAAAACACATCATTATCGAAAAACCGATGGCGATGACTCTGGCCGAATGTGATGCGATGAACGAAGCCGCGGAGCGATATGGAGTGAAGCTGCTGTGCGGCCACACCCATAGTTTCGATCCGCCCATTCGTAAGATGCGTCAAATCGTGAAAAGCGGCGAGCTCGGAAGGCTCTGCATGATTCACACTTGGAACTATAACGAATTCATGTACCGGCCGCGCATGAAGCATGAGCTGGCGATGACCCGTGGCGTTGTTCTCAACCAGGGGCCACACCATGTGGACATCGTCCGTCTCATCGGCGGCGGCATCGTAAAAAGCGTTCGCGCCATGACCGGCGTTTGGGATAAAGCGCGGCAGTGGGAAGGCAGCTATAGTTGTTACCTCGAATTTGAAAACGGCACGCCCGCGACCCTGGTCTACAGCGGGTATGGCTTCTTCGACACCGCTGAACTATTCGGCTGGATCGGCGAAGGCGGCCAACCCCGAGCGCCGGAAACAAACCTTAACGTCAGGAAAAGATTGCGTCAGGTGCGCACGGCTGAGGAAGAAGAGCAGCTCAAAGAAGGCATGCGCTACGGCGGCCAGCGTGAAGGTGAATTCAGCCACGTCTGGACGGGAGATCGCAAGCAGCCTTTTTTTGGTCTTACCCTGGTAAGCTGTGAGAAAGGTGATATTCGCCAAACCCCTGGCGGTCTCAAAATTTACGGCGAAACCGAGCAGCAGGAAATTAACTTGCCTGCCGGGAGTCGTGGCCGCGAAGCCGAAATCGAAGAGCTATACGAGGCCGTTGTGAAAGGAAGGCCGGTGTTCCACGGCGGCCGCTGGGGCGCGGCGACCCTGGAGGTCTGCCTGGCGATGCTCGACTCGGCTAAAGAACGAAAGGAAATATTTCTATCGCACCAGGTGCCGAGCCCGGAATGAAAGAGTTTCGGTTTCGAGTTCGACTCGGAAGATTACTGATACACTTGTCGCGTCATTCTACACAAGGCAAATTAAGGTGATCGATTGATGATTTACGGATTTTGGATCTTACGGAAGAAGGTTGTTGCTGCTGTTCTCGCTGGCATTGTTGCCGCTGTAGCGGGGGATAACGCGCATGCCGCTGAAGCAAAACCGGGGTGGCAAGCGGAATGGGAGAGGGTGTTGGCCGCTGCTAAAAAAGAAGGTCAAGTTACGGTCTATATCAGCGGCTATGAAGAGCTGCTGCCGGACTTTCACAAAGAATATCCGGAGATCAAAGTTCAG
>DATACQ010000985.1:0-1529 GCA_036258955.1 Binatia bacterium | reverse complement strand
TGTTTCCTAGACGCTGAACAAGACAAGGAGACAAGGAGACAAGCAGGGGGATTATTCGCCGGCTAAGCGGGGCGTTTTCCCTACCTGATCACGGCCGCCAAGGCGCTCGGAACGAAAGAAGGAGAACCGGTCGAGTACTTTTTCCTGGAAATCCTCGAGGTAGAGATAGATCACTGGGGTGATGTAAAGGGTGATGAACTGCGACACGATAAGTCCGCCGACGATGACCAGACCGAGTGGCCTTCGCGATGCGCCGTCGGCGCCGAATCCGAGCGCGATGGGCACCGCTCCAATCACGGCTGCAAGGGTTGTCATGATGATGGGACGGAAGCGATCCATACTGGCGTCATGGATCGCCTTTTCAGCCGGCTCGCCGGCCGCCAACCGCTGGATGGCGAAATCGACGATCATGATGCCGTTCTTCTTCACTATGCCCATGAGCATGAACATGCCGACGAACGCGTAGAGCGAGGCTTGTTCGCCGAAAAGATATAAGGTCAGAAGCCCGCCCACCAGTGCGGTCGGGAGCGTAGAGAGAACCGTGAGTGGGTGCAGGTAGCTTTCATAGAGGACTGCTAGGATTACGTACATCACAAAGACGGCAAGGAGCATCAGCACGGTCAAGTCGCGCACCGTGTTCTGAAACGTCAATGCTTCCCCCTGCAAACTGGCGCGCACTGTGGGAGGCACAATTTCCGCCGCGGCCTTATTGATAAAGTCAGTCGCTTCTCCGATGGCAACTCCCGGTTTCAAATTAAAGAAAAGGGTCACGCTGGTGAACTGGTTCAAGTGGTTTACCGCCTGCGGGCCCAGTGACTTGTTCCAGGTGACGAGGCTCTTTAGTGGGACGAGATTTTTCCCATCGTCGGACTTTATGTAGAGGAGCGAGAGATCCTGAGGTTCGGAGCGCGCGCTGTCCTGCGCCTCGAGAATCACGCGATACTGATCTTCGGGTTTTTTGATCAAATAGAGATAGTTTTGCGCATAGGCGCTGCGCACCAGATTGAGGATGCGAGAGCTTGTGACACCGTGCAGGCGTGCCTGGTCGCGCCGGATCTCGATGTCCAGATTAGGCGTGTTGTTGAAAAAATCCGATGAGAGGCTGGCGAATCCCGGGTAGGACTGCAGCCGCGCCATGAGCTTTCCGGCGACATCGAACACCTGTTGCGGGTTAACGCCCGACAAGGAGTATGCGTACTGTCCCTGGTTCTGGTTGGTCGCGCCAGTGCTGATCTCCAGCACCGGAAACGGGCGGAGAAACGGCATTACACCGGGTATGGTACCCAATTCACCCATGAGTTCTCCGGCCACCTCCTGAATCGGAGCTCGCTCGTTCGCCGGTTTGAGAAACGCGAGGAGCAATCCCTGGTTGGAGGAAAGAAACTGGCTGTTACCGCTCATGGTGAATGTTGCTCGAACCGCGGGGTGGTTGCGAATCGCCTCGTCGGCCTGATTCTGCAGGTTGTGCATCTGCTCGGGCGACGAGCCTTCGCGCCCGATCATGACGCCCCATACGAAGCTGCTATCGC
>DATACQ010000984.1:0-4596 GCA_036258955.1 Binatia bacterium | reverse complement strand
TTAAAATCGCCTCTTTATCGTCATCGGTCAGCTTGGTGTTTTCGCGCAGCTCTTCCAGCTCGTGTTTGCAGGTCTCAGCGTCCACCTCGTGGGGATAGTCGGTGGAAAACACGTAAGGCTTGTTGCCGGTAATGCTTACCGCTTCGGCGATGCTCAACTCTTCGCCCTCGCAGCCGACGAATATGCGGTTTTCGTCGATATGGCGGCAGATATAGTCGATTATTTTCTCGCCCTTTTTCAATTGTAAGAAACGGCCGCGCGGATCGTACTGGACGTGGCTTTCCCATGAGCCGGTAAAGCGCTCCATGCAGGTGAGCAACCAAGCGCATCCGGCTTCCATGAAGCCAATGCGCAGACCGGGAAACTTATCGAAGATGCCATTGAAGATGATCCCTGCAAAGGCGATCATCTGGCTCATCGGATGGCCGAGAGCGTTGGCTACAGCATAAGGACTCATGTCGTCCATTAACAAATTCTCATGGGCGCCGCCGTGGATCGCGATGGCGCAGCCCAGACGTTCGGCTTCACCATAAATGGGCCAGTACTTTTGCGAGCCCAGATGAGGCATGTTCACGCCCATGGAGGGCAACATGGCGCCGCAGAATCCAAGATCACGGACGATGCGCCGCAGCTCGATCACGGCTTCCGCGGGCTCCTGAAGGGGAATCAAGCCCATAGCTTTGAAGCGCTGACTCTTGGATGTGTAGGTGTCGTAAAGCCAATTGTTGTAGGCGCGGGCCAGCTCGATGGCCCAGTCGCGGCTGACGATTTTGCCGAAGGCGAGCCCGGCGCTGGTATAGAGGACGGTCGTGCCGATGCCCACGTCTTCAAGAAACAGTTCCCATCCTTCGCGCCCGACGTTGGCGAAAGCACCTTTCGGTGTGAAGTGCCGGTTGGCGGAGTGCAAGTGGTCGATCGGGGGAAACGGGCTCTTGCCGCGCGCCTCCGAAAAGCTTTTGCCGACGTAATCCTCCGGCATGTACTTCCAAATACTTGCGATATCTTCCACGACATGGCCGTCGCCGTCGATAATTTTGTAGTCGTCCGTCATTAGTCACCTCGAGAGTTTGTCTCACCGGAACAGTAGCGCGCGTTAACGTGAATAGACAGCCACGCTCAACTGGATTACCCGGTATTCGGCACGCGACTGAAACACAAGAGAGTCAACAAGGCATAGAATCATTTCGTGTTCGGATTTCGGATGGTGCGCAAGCGCACCCTACATTCCAGGTTTCCTTCTGGCGTGTTTCGAGTCCGGGTTCGTGACTTGGGCTGCGGAAGCCGAAAGTCGAACAGAGACCCAAAACACCCAACGGTTCGCTTTGATCCGTTTTATTGGCTGTTGCCTCATGCCTCGTGCCTATTTTTTTGCTCGTGGGCCGAAGGGCTCGGGTTGGAACGGCGTGTCGCGCTTTTGAACAAAGGCTTTCACGCCGCCTTGTTTCTTGGCTTCTTCCAAAGGCTTGTTGAATTCCTCCCGCTTAGTCAAGCGCGCCATAGCTGCGAGCTCGGCGTTCAACGTCCACGCTTTACGCAAACCCATCATCTCCATACCGAGCGTAGAAATATGCAGGTTGATCTTGACGGTCTCCGGCGGGATTCGAGCGACCCGCTCGACGAATTGAAAAGCCGTTTCCAACAGTTGATCTTTAGGCACGACTTGATTGACTAGCCCGATGCGCAGCGCCTCTTGGGCGTCCACGTGATCGCCCGTAAGGGAGTAACGCAACGCGTTTTTAAACCCTGCGAGCGCAACCCAAATGAAATCGGTGTTGGCGCCGTGGCGCACCTGCGGTTGGCCGAACACGGTGTCGTCGGCAGCGATGGTCAGGTGGCAGGTCAGGGCGAGCCATGAAGCGCCACCTAAGCACCAGCCACTAACCGCCGCAATGAGCGGCTTGGGATATTGCCAGCGGTAAAGTTGCCGGCCGAGTATATCCCTTCGATCCGCATCGCGGAACTTGTTGTAGGTCGCATTGAGTGATGATCCCTCGGGAATCCCGTACGGCCAGGCGGTCTCCGGGTCATCTCCGCTGAGATCTTCACCTGCGGAGAATGCGCCGTCTGATCCCGTGATCACCACGGCACGGATCTCGGCATCGCTCTCGGCTTGCGCGAGCGCGCGATCCAGCTCGCTCATGAGTTCTTCATTGATAGCGTTCAGGACCCGGGGGCGGTTGAGCGTGATGAGCACGCCCTGGCGCTGTTTCTCATAGAGAAGATTTTGATAGTTGGCCATTCTGATACTCTCCCTTTATCTAGCTAACGCCCGTCAGTTAGTTCTCATTGAAAAAACCAAGAATGCTTCGACGGTGCTCAGCATGAACGGAATTTTGTGTTTATTGTAACATTTATTCCGTTCATCCTGAGCTTTTGTCGAAGGGGCGAACGGGCAATTTCAGTGAGAACTATCTAGAACGATGAAAAATTCAGGCGAAAGGATGAAAATTGAATCCGTAATCATTCCTGATGTCATCCTTTTTCCCAGGTTTCTCGATTTCAGCCTTCATCCCTCATCCTTCATCCTTTTTCTTCGCCCTCGGTCCGAACGGCTCGGGTTGAAACGGCCCGTCGCGCATCTGCAGATACTCGCGGATTCCCTTGTTGGCGCGGGCGTCATCCAGCGGGCGGCGAAGTTCTTCGCGCAACATGACGTGGGCGGGCGCCGATAGTTGATTATCGAGGGTCAAGGCGTCGCGCAGTCCCATCATATCGAGCCCCATGGTCGCAACTTGAAGGTTGATCTTTACAGTTTCCGGCGGCACATGAGCAATGCGTTCGACCAGCTTGAAGCATTCATCGATTAAGCGGTCATGGGGCACCACTTTCACGACCAAGCCGATGCGCAGAGCTTCCTGAGCGTCGATATGATCACCGGTCAGGCCGTAGCGGAGCGCGTTTTTATAACCGCCCAACAAAGTCCACATAAAACTGGTGTTGGAGCCGTGACGCACCTCAGGCTGCGCGAACACGGCGTTCTCCGACGCCAGAGTAATATGAGTGAAGAGCGACAGCCAGGAGCCGGCGCCCATCGCCCAGCCATTGATCGCGCCGATGATCGGTTTGCCAAATTCCCACATGCGGCGGAAATTTCGTGGATCGGCACGCCAGGAGTCTATGACTTCCGCGGCGGTTTGTCCCGTGACAATGCCATAGGGCCAGTGAAGATCGCGGCGCCGTCCGACTCTGTTGCCTTGATCCATACCGGCTGAGAACGCTCTACCTGCTCCGGTGAGCACGACCGCACGAACCTCGCGGTCCTCCTCAATTTCATCCAGTGCCTGGTGCAGTTCTTTGATCATGCTGCGACTGATGGCGTTCATCGCCTCGGGGCGGTTAAGGGTGATCAAAGCGCCTCGGCGCATCTTCTCGTACAGTATCTCTTTGTACTCGGTCATCTGAACTCCTTCACGGTGAACTGGAGTATGGAGTGTTGGAGTAAGGGCGTATCGGGTTTTTCCGGACCCATGACTCCACCACTGCGGTACTCCAGTACCAATTCTCTTTCATTTAAATTCAATCAGGGCGTCTACCGCTACGGCGCCATCCGTTTGAACAATCAGCGGGTTGATATCCAGCCCTTCCAAACGGTTGCCCAGGCTTACTGCCAATTCTGATAACCGGACGACGGCTTCGCAGAGAGCACCCACGTCCGCGGGCGGATGGCCGCGCACGCCATCGAGAATTGCCGCCCCGCGCAGCCGCGAAATCATAGATTGCGCTTGTTCGTTCGAGAGCGGCGGTATACCGAGCGCGACATCTTTGAGTACTTCAACAAGAACGCCACCGAACCCGCAAAGAACTGTGGGTCCGAACATCGGGTCCCGCTTGATGCCCAACATCATTTCGATGCCTGCGCCTGCCATACGCTGCACGACAATGCCTTCGATTTTGGCACTGCTTACCCGTGCGCCTACCCGCTGCTGTATTTGCGCAAAGGCGTCTCGCACTTCCGTGACACTGGTTAATCCAACCGCCACGCCGCCGGCATCGCTCTTGTGGGCGATTTGTGCGGATTCGACTTTAAGCACAACGGGAAACCCCATGCGCTCAGCGGCACGGGCAGCCTCGTCGGGGTTCTGCGTCAACACCGTGGGCACCACGGGTAGGCCGTACGATTCAAGCAGGCGAAACGCCGCTTCGGCCGGGAGGATTCCTGAAGGCAAGTGCGCTTGTACCGCGCGGCTCTCAAATCGCCGCGCAGCTTTGTTTTGCAGCGCTGCGCGAAATTCATAGTATTCCGCGAGATTCCGCAGCGCGAGAGTAGCGCATTCGGCGCCCTCCATAATGGGCACTCCGGCGGCCCGAAGCGGCAAGAGAATCTCGCGATCCACCGGCCCGCCCACAACCGAGCTAAACGTCGCAATGGGTTTGGCGCTCCGTGCCGCGGCATTCTCGATCAGCAAAGAAAAACGGTCACCGCTCTTTAGTTCTCTCGGTCGGGGATCGTTGGCTTCCAAATTAACACTCACCAGGTCGATGTTGGCGTCGTCGATAAGAGCCTGCAAAAGCCGCGGAAAAAGCTTCTCGTCGTCAAACATTGCGCCGGTCCCGTCCAGGGGATTATTCATGTTGCCGAAGTCAGCCACTGTCTCC
>DATACQ010000983.1:0-3016 GCA_036258955.1 Binatia bacterium | reverse complement strand
CCGCCACATCCTCGGATGGAGCGGAAGATCCGGTTGAACGCTCCCCGCGGCGTGACGGCGACGACGAAGGCGTTGCGCCCGACCTGCAGACCGACGCCGAGAGACGGGAAGCTGTAGAGGCTGGGGGCCTCATGTCTTATGGCTCGGACCGCGCCTACCTGTACCGTCGTGCGGCTTACTTTGTAGATAGGATTGTAAAAGGCGCCAACCCAGCTGAGCTTCCAGTAGAGCAACCAACAAAATTTGAAACGGTTATAAATCTAAAAACCGCCAAACAGATCGGGATAACCGTTCCATCGAACGTTTTGGCTAGAGCCGATCGGGTGATCAAATAGGCGCGAGCTGTAAGCCGCGAGGCGTGAGGCCCGACTGGAACATGTGAAGAGAAAACCTCGTTCGTGAAATGTTCCGGTAATGAATTCAAACTCGAGATTCAAAACTCAAGATTTGCCGTTGTAGCGGGCCGCTCTGGTGTAGGTGTGTGCTCGTTCGATGACGCGCAACCCGGGTTCCACCAGGACAACGACTCTCACATATCGTAGATCGTAAATCGCAGGGCGCGGGCAGCGTTGATCAGCCGGTCGTCGTAACTCGCGAGTGTAACCTTTTGTCCTTGCTTGTGGAGAAAGTCCATGGATGCTAGATGAAGAGCATCGAGCGTACGGATAGGTTTTGGAAACGGTTCCAATGCGCGCCCAAGCACCGGCGGGGAAAGCTCAAGGAGCGCGATACGCCCGAGCAAAGACCGCACCTCATCTCCATGCGACCGGCCGAGTTTGAGCGCGTGAATACGAGTCCAAATTTCGTATTCGATGAGCCGGCTGGAGATCAAGGATTCTTGCCAGAGTTTCTCTGGCGGTAACCGATCTTCTGTCAGAAGATGCGCGAGCGCTACGGAGGTGTCGAGATAAATCAACCGTCGGACCGATCTTCTTCCAGGCCGCGTTGCAACTTCCAAAACGACATCACGGGTTTGCGTGGCGGCACGGCCTTGCCCGGGAATGCTGGCGGCGTAATCCATCCCTGGCGTACCGCCTCGGCCAAGATCGCATCGGACACTAAGAGGCTCCGGTTTGTGTCGGGTGGAACGATTTCCGCGACCACGCGGTCGCGATCGGTTATGAGAATAGTCTCGCCACGCTCGGCCAGCCGTACGTACTCGCTTAACTTGTTTTTAAGCACTTTTAGGCCCACGGCTCTCATGGTACGATGGTAGCTTCCAGTAGCTACCAAAGTCAATAGCGCAGTAGATATGATCGTAAGACGAGAATGCGGCGATCAGATTCAACCGGAAAGTGACATGACAGAAAGAACAAACGACAGCGGTGTAGATGCTTTTACTGCTGAGGTAATCCGCAACTCCGTAGTCGCGATCACCAATGAGATGAAGACCAATCTCATGCGTACGGCTTACAACATGATCATCTACGAGGCGGAGGATTTCACGGTCGGATTGTTTGACGCGGACGGCAACACGATCTCTATCGGTCTCGGTCTGCCGATGTTTATTCGCGGGTTGTCCGATGCCATTAAGGCGAAAATCGCGTTCTGGGGTAAGGAGAATATCGAACCCGGTGATATTCTGCTGACCAATGACCCGCAAGTGATGGGCAGCCATCTCAATCACATGATTTTCACGCTGCCGGTCTTCCATGAGGGCGAGCTGATCGCGTTCGCGTCGTCCATGGGCCATTGGCAGGATGTCGGCGGCGTTCTTGGCGCCGTTACGCGTGATATTTTCTCGGAAGGTCTACAGATGCCCTTCGTGAAGATCTTCAAACGGGGCGAACAAGACAAGGAGCTCACTTCGATCATCCGCACCAACTGCCGCTTACCGGCTTTGGCAATGGGCGACTTTCGCGCGCAGATCGCGTCTATTCGCACCGGCGAGCGTCGCCTTACACAACTGATCGAGCGCTACGGTGCCGACCGCTTTAAAGAGAGCGTTGATTTGATCTTCGACCAGAGCGAGCGCCTCGCTCGCGCCGCTATAAAGCGCATTCCTGACGGAACCTATGAAGCTGAATCGTTCATGGATGACGACGGCGTAAACCTTGGCAAAAACATCCCGATCAAAGTTCGCGTGGCAGTGAACGATGACGAAATGACGGTCGATCTGAGCGGCGTGAGCCCTCAGGTGGCCGGGCCGTATAATTCCGGCGCGACCGCCGGACGCTCAGCGTCCGAGGTGGCCTTCAAATTTCTTACAACCCCACTCTTACTGCCGATCAACGAGGGGTCGTTTCGCCCCTTGAAGGTTATACTACCGCCTGGACGGGTAGTGAGTGCCACGAAGCCTGCACCCGTCCGCACCTGGATGACCGTGCCTATGACCGTAAGCGATACGATTTTCAAAGCGTTGGCCAATGCCGGCGTCGATAATCTGCTTGCCGGGCATCACGCTGACCTCGCTGCGCCGCGGGTTTTTGGCATTGATCCAAAGACCGGGCGTGCTTCGCATTTCCCACCCATGCTTTCGGGTGGCGGCTGGGGTGCGCTCAGCGATGCAGACGGCCAGAACGCGACCTTTTGCATCAACGACGGTGATACGCATAATACGCCGGTCGAAGCGGGGGAAGGACGCGCGCCGATTTTCGTCAGCTATCGTAAGCTTAGACAGGATTCCGGCGGAGCCGGGAAATTTCGCGGCGGCCTGGGCGTCGCTCAAGAGGTGCGGTTGCTCGCTCCCGGCAATGTGATGTCCGCAATGGAGCGAACCCTCTGCGCTCCGTGGGGGCTGCACGGAGGTCATGCGGCATTGGCGAATCGTTTCACAGTAGTGCGCAAGGACGGTGCCGTCGAAAAGTTTCCCAGTGGTAAGACTCCGGGCCATGTTGCTCTTCAACCCGGCGATGGTTTTCTGGTAGAAGTCGGTGGTGGAGGTGGTTACTGCAATCCGTTCGAGCGTGATCCGGAGAGGGTGCTTGCAGATGTGCGGGCCGGCTATGTTTCGTTGGAAGCGGCGCGGCGCGCTTATGGAGTAGAAATACGCCAGAATGGACGTCACTACGAGATA
>DATACQ010000982.1:0-3255 GCA_036258955.1 Binatia bacterium | reverse complement strand
CCAACAAGGATGTCTGGCTCGTGAGCGCAGGCGGATCGCCTGAGGTCCTGGCCGGTTTGAGCCAAGGAAAATTTCACGCCGGTGTGCTTACCGCGCCGACTTCAACGATCGCAGAGAAATTAGGCTTTCGCGAAATCTTTGACATCGCCAAGCTTGATTTTCCGTTTCCGGTGATTTCGGTCGTCAGCACCCGGAGATTCATAGAAACCAATCCGGGCGTGATTCTAAACGTTCTGCGCGCCACCGCAGAGGCAATCTATCTTTACAAGACTCGGCCGGATCTAACACTCCCGGTGGTCGCGAAGTTCATGCGTGTCTCCAAAGACGATCCCGCGCTGCGCCAATCGCAACAATCGCTCGGTTTGCTGATGCACCAGGATCTCACTCCATCCATTGAGGGAATAAAGTTTGTGCTGGATTTTCTTGCCGAGAGGCAGCCGTCGCTGAAAACGAAAAATCCCGCCGAGTTTGTGGACCTGAGATTTTTGCGCAAGCTGGAGGAGGAAGGTTTCTTCCGAAAATTTACCAGCAAATAGCTCTCGCGAGGACCGTTGCGTCCGTCCCTGGCGCGGGCGCCGATTTAACGCAAGGACGTTAGCCTGTCATTGGCGCCACAGCGACCGCCAATAGGCATGAAGGAAAACCATGAGAGCCGCAGACGCGGTAGTTGAAATTCTAAGAGCCGAGGGCGTCAAGTTCGTGGCAACCCTGCCGGGAGACGATATTCTTCCGCTATTCGACGCGCTCCATCAGAACGGGCAGTTGCCGTTGATCTTAACCCGCCACGAGCAGGCCACAGTTTATATGGCGGACGGATACGCGCGGAGCACGGGCGAGGTCGGTGTCGCGATGGTTACCAAAGGACCGGGACGCTGCAATGCATTTACGGCCATCGTGAACGCGTTCACCGACTGTGTTCCTTTGGTCGTGATCTTCGGCCATAGCTCGCGCAAGCAGCTTGCGAAAGGGATGCTCCAGGAAGTGCCATACCTCGATACGTTCCAGACAATGGCAAAATGGACCTTCAGTGTGCCTTCACCGGAACGCATTCCCGAAGTGTTCCGGCGCGCCTTTACCCTGGCTCGCTCCGGGCGGCCCGGCCCGGTCATTGTCGAGATGCCGCAAGACATCAGCATGGCTCAAGCGGAAATCCCGCCTTACTTCAAAACGCGGCGTGTCCGCTACGGGCCTGATCCGGACGATCTCGACAAACTCATCACGCTTTTGCTGGACGCGAGGAAGCCGCTGATCTACGTTGGCCGCGGCGCGCTCTGGTCGCGAGCCACAGCTGATCTTGTTAAGATTGCCGAAACTTACGCGTTGCCGGTTATGGCGACTTTGCCGGCCAAGGGCGCTATGCCGGAGGACCATCCGTTGTGCTTGGGGCTTGGCGGCTACCCGCGCGCGGTTTACAGCACCGGGCAGTCGCGGAAATTTGCCGAAGAGGCGGACCTCGTTATTGCCCTAGGTTGCAGCTTTCGTCAACATGCGACATCGAGCTGGTTGCCCAAACCTGCGCAGGCCAAGCTAGTCCAAGTTGATGTCGATGCCGCGGAGTTGCACAAGAATTATCCGGCCGATCTTGTCATCCTTTCCGATATACAACTTTTTCTCCGAGCCTGGTTCGGACACGGCGCAAGCCAACTCGCGGGATGGCGCAAGGGTATGGCGGCGGATGTCGCCGCCGAGATCAAAGATCTCAAAGCGAAGTGGCTGGCTTCCTGGAATCCACGGCTCACATCCGATGAGACTCCTATGAATCCTTATCGCGCCTGCTGGGATGTCACGCATTTACTGGATCGCACTAAGACGATTCTCTTGCATGACGCCGGCGTGACGCGCGCTTACGTTTCTCATCATTATGAGACGTTGAATCCGCTCGGCTTCATCGGCTTCGGCGGCACCAGCGCAATGGGTTGGTCTACACCCGCCGCGCTCGGTGCAAAGCTGGGTAATCCGGATAAGGTCGTTCTCAATTTCACAGGAGACGGCTCTTTCGGTATGACTGGAATGGAGATCGAAACCGCAGCGCGCAACGACATCCGCACTCTTACGGTCATTTTGAACAATGAAAGCCTGGGCGCAAGCCGTGAGACTTTGCACGAGCGCTTCAAAGGTCACGAAATTGGGATTTCATTACGCGGTGATTACGCAGGGGTAGCGCGAGCCCTTGGCGCGTTTGGTGAGAGAGTTGATGCGCCTGCGCAGTTGCAACCTGCATTGAGTCGCGCGTTGGCGCACAATGGGCCGGCGGTTTTAGAAATCGGCGTAAAACCATTGGAACCGCGGCCGTGGAGATCCGAGAGTGGAGTGTAAATAGAATAGACGGGGCACTGGAGTAGTGGAGTGTTGGAGTACTGGGTTTCCGATCAGTCCAACACTCCAACACTCCAGTACTCCGCTCTGGATTGCACACACGGTCGCCTAATCGAATCGAATATCGGAGGCTGTGGCCTATGTTCTACAATCGCGAACGTTTGCTTTCCTTGATGGACAAGTTCGACTTGGCCGGAGTGGTCGCGGCAACTCCTGAGAACATCTATTACCTCAGCGGGCATGCCTCTTGGAGCCAAAACGGCTATCGCTACGGCGGGTCACAGGTCTACGTGGTCTATCCACGAGACCCCAACGAATCGGCGGCTTTGCTCATCCCGGGCGGAGACGTCGGCTACGCATCACTGGAGGATGTGTGGCTCGAAGAGAAGTATATTTACGGCCGGCCAAGGCACGCGCCGATCAAGGACATGTCGAGGCTTAGCGCGGTTGAGCAACGAACCGTTACTTTGGCCGGCAGCGACTCCAAAGGTCCTTCGCCTGAGAAAGCTCTCGCTCAGCTGATCAGAGAGAAGGGGATGGAGAGAGGCCGCATTGGCATGGATCACTTTGCCATCCCGATCACGATATGGGAGCGAATTAAGACGAATTTGCCGCAAGCCAATTTGCTTCCTGCATCGATGTTGTTTCGCTATGTACGCATGATCAAGACGCCCGTAGAGATCCAACGCTTGCGTGAATCCGCGGCCATCAACGAGCAAGCGATTAACGCCATGCTGCGCGCTTGCAAACCGGGCGTGAGAGAAAGCGAATTGGCGAGCATCTACAAAGGCGAGATCGCTAGCGCCGGCGGTCAGGTCTACTGGATGCATATGGCGGTCGGCCGCGGCGGCAACTATCCGGCGATAAAAGACAGAGTCCTTCAGAAGGGGGATGTTTTTCGTGTTGACATGGGCTGCTCGGTCAACGGCTACCATGCCG
>DATACQ010000981.1:0-13892 GCA_036258955.1 Binatia bacterium | reverse complement strand
GCAATTGCGTCATCTTCAAACCCGCGGAGCTCACGCCCGCAACCGCCTCGCTGCTGACCGAGATCTATGAGCAAGCGGGATTACCTCCTGGAGTCTTCAACATGATCGTTGGATCCGGCTCGGTAGTGGGCGAGGCGATCGTTCGTTCACCCGTGCTCAGGGCGATCTCGTTTACCGGCTCCAATGAAATCGGCGGCGCGCTTTACGCTAAAGCTGCCCAACGGGGAGCCAAGGTAACCTGCGAGATGGGCGGTAAGAACGCTGTGATTGTCATGGCGGACGCTGACATCGATAAAGCAGCTATTGCGATTCACGGTGGCGCGTTCGGTTCTACCGGCCAGCGCTGCACAGCGACCTCTCGCGTGATTGCGGACCCCGCGATCAAAGAAGCCCTCTTGAACCGCCTCGTAGAGGGCGCTAAGCGAATCAGAGTGGGTTCCGGGCTCGACGAAAGCGTTGATATGGGCCCTGCCATAGATGAGAAGCAGTGGAAGACGGATATTGGCTATATTGAGGTTGGCCAAAAGGAGGGAGCGCGTCTGGTTGTCGGCGGCAAAAAGCCCGAGCATCTCGGAAAGGGATATTTTGTGGAACCGACGATCTTTGATGAGGTCGCGCCGAGCATGCGGCTTTTCAAGGAGGAGATCTTCGGCCCCGTGCTCTCCGTAACGACTGCGAAGAATCTAGATGAGGCGCTCGCGTATGCCAACGGGGTCGAGTACGGCCTGACGACATCGATCTTTACCGAGAACATCGATACGATTATGAACTTCGTCGAGCACGTCGAAACGGGGATGGTGCACGTCAACGAACCTACCATCGGAGGTGAAGCGCAGCTTCCTTTCGGCGGCACCAAAGCAACCGGAGTTGGGGAACGCGAGATGGCGGAAGAGGGTTTGAATTTTTTTACTGAGCTAAAAACGGTCTTCATCAACTATTCCGGGAAAGCGGAACGGCTGATGATTCGCTGAACGGAATTCACAGTCGGGAAGCTGGGAGCGCACGGGCTACGCGCCAGCTTGCGTGCGCTTATCCGTTCTTCTCCAACGGCGCGGCGCCCATCCAATGACCGACATCGACGATGATACCCTCGGGCCCGACAAACTTATCTTCGTAATACGCGGTTCCTAGATTCACCGCACCGGCCTTCTTAGCGCCGGCCGCTTCAAGCATGCGAAAGGCCTCCTCATCGTTCTCAGCTGTGAAACCTATGTGATCGATGCCGGCGGCTTTCGCCGTGCCATCGGGCGAGCCGGCCGTGAGCGGGAGCACGGTTATATTCACCGTGCCGTCGGTGAGATCGATGGCGTTATTTTTACGCTTCTGTTTCATCGTCATGCCGAGCGCATCGACGAAAAATTTGGCCATGGTATCGACATCCGCAGCCCGGTAAGCAATATGCCTGATCTTAGCCATTTCAGCCTCCTTCATTGTCTTGACTCGATAGCATCGCGCCAACCTTTAATAAGTCTAAGGTCTAGCGTCTCGCGTCTCGAGTTGCAACCCGAGACGCCAAACACGAGACTCTAGACTACGGCGCTTCGCCGCGCACTAGCCGCCATAGAATACTTTATCGCCCAGATCTCGCATCGCTAAGATTGCATCATCCGGACGGCCCGCTGGCTGCACGCTCACCCCAGCGTCTTTAACTTCGCCAACGAAGATGGAGTGATCGCCCAGCTCCAACGTGTTCACCAGCGAACATTCCACAAACGCCGGCGCTTTTTCCAGAATTGGTGCGCCCAGAGTTCCTTTGCGAAAGGGTTCGCCGCCGATACTGTTGCCTTCGCGTTCCAGTGGCTTGAAAAACGTGAACGCTTGCCCCTTCTGATCCTTACCCAGCATATTGAGCGCGAACACCTTGCTCTCTTTAATAATCGCATGCGCTCCCGAATCGACCTTTACGCCGACGACAACAAGCGGCGGCTGAAACGCGGTCTGCGTTACCCAATTGACGGTAGCGGCGGCGACTTTACCATCCTTGCTTTCGCCTGTGAGAACGTAGATCCCGTAAGGAATCATGCGCAATGCGGTTTTCTTGGCTTCTGCATCCATGTGTTATTTCCTTTCGGCTAAAAGAGTGCGCAGCCATCACGGTGAACTCAGCAGTGAAGGTCATTCTATGGGAGCCGGCGACATTGCGCAACTCGCGAGTTGGCAGTTCATGTGTTCAAGAGTTTGATGTCCCCACTGTTACTCTACCATGGGTTAGGCAAACGGAACGCAACGGTGGCATAAACGTTTCCTTTGTGCTCGAATTCACCGACTTCGGTCATGCCAAGCCCGAACACGTGAGCGTCGAGAGATCGGCGGTTATCGCGCGCCACCAGCGCGACACCAATTTCAAATAGGGCGGCCAACTCTCGTCTTTGCGCGTCAAAAAGGCCGCGCAGAATTCCCCGGCGACGATAGGCCCGGTCGATGCAGACAGGCCCGTAAACGTAGGAACGGTACGCGCTGAGCGGTTTGCCTTCGAAGCGCATGCGCTCATAAGATCCGAGCATCTCACCAACGACGGCGGACCCATGGTCAAAGTCACTGCGAAACGCGCATAGAAACCCGGCGGCTTTCCCATCAACCAGCGCTATCAGGATACCCAGGTCCTCAGCCATAGCGGCGATCTGCTTGGCGGTAAAAATCGCGGAGAGAAACCCATCCGCCCGCTCTTCTCGACTGAGATTATCTATGAAATTAGCCTCATTCAGACGCAAAATCTCGGAGTAATCGGCTAACACCGCACGCCGGTAAGATATCATTGGCGTTTACCGATCGGCTGCTGCGGCAATACGCTTCCGCTTCGGCCGCTTAACAGCTCCGCGACATAACCGCCCAGGGCTCCCGCGGGGATCACCGCGACCACGGAGACGAAATTGAACCACTCCGGCAACTGCAACGAAGATTCCTGCATCGCCTGCTGGACCAATGATAATGTTAGAGAGCCCAGGCCGACGAATGCGCCATGTTTCGTCTCCAGCGCTCCTGCCCGCCGCGCAGCGATAAACCCGCCTAACGCGGTGCCAAGGCAACCAATGATCAGCATCACGGCAAGGCCTTCGGGGGTTTGCATGTATCTAGCGATTGCTTCTTCGGTCATCTCGCCTTGCTTTGATAACTCCTTGGCTAGATAGCCGAAGATAAAAGCCGCCATCGCGAGCTGTGTGGATACATAGTCCACCACGATGCCGACGATCACCGGGCGAATTTGCACGCCAGTAAAGAATCCGGTGGGTTCAATGCGTGGAGGCGCTGTTCCTGTTTCCTTTGGGTTGTGCTGCATAGCAGAACGCGAACTAGGTTACTCTGAATTTAAAGTTGATCTACAGCTTTCCGATAGCTTCCTACAAGATCGGTTATGTTCTCATCGCCGAAAATACTCAAGCCCGACGTGCCGCCCAAGCGTCGTAATAGCGCGCCGGGGTTTCTCGGTCGCCTTTTTCGCCTGCTTCCCTTTACTGCAGCACACCGTCGGCTTTCGATCCGCAATTCTATCGCGGCAGGGCCTTCTACCAGGAAGAAAAAAAACGGCTAGCATCGACGAGCCGTCGCAATGTTGTATTCCTGTCTGCGCTCTCGAGGAGCGTGCGTAGCGGATCAACACCCTCCAAGCGGTCGTAACCGACCAAGTTTGCTTGCCGCATCAAAGGCGAGCAACTTCGATCAAGGATGAACATTCACCATCTCGGCGCAATGCGGTTGACCTTTACCCAGTTGCTAGGGAAAATAACCGAGCACCAGCCAAAAACACAACCCCTGGGCAATGTTTCACTGTTTCCAAAATGAGCGGAATGAGGCGGAACTGAAGCGGCGGCCGGATCACAGTATGATCTCGATCTCGTTTGAGGTTCTCTCGCTAAAGCAGTGATTTGGCTTTGCCTTGCAAGGGCGCAGATCTATTCATCGCCGCCGGCCGAAACGAGGAAAAGCTCGCGCGTTCATGGACTACGTTAGCTTTCTCTGCCAACATACGGGCAAACAGAGGGCGTGAAATCTTGCCATACCTGAGCGCATTTTGTCACTCCGATAAGGCCGAATCCGGTGCTCTACGTAAGCTGGAACGCGCCCGCGGTAGGTAATCCCGCGAAATACTCGCAATCTCACGAGGTATAGGCTGTTGATAAAGTCGAGCCGGCAAGTTTTTTTCTGGTCAGAGAGCTAACACAGCCGGAAGATGCAAGCTGATGATGGCGCTTGGATCTAAGCTTTCGCGCCTGCTTTCCTTCGCGACGATCGGCCGCGGCGAATTCCATCGCGTCCGCGAGTTGCTCGCGGTGCTGTGGGAAAACAAAAACGAGCTTCCCTATGCCTGGAATCTTCTCAATCACGGGGTGTGCGACGCTTGCTCTCTCGGAATTTACGGCTTGCGGGACAACGTGCTTGACGGAGCGCACGTTTGCATGACTCGGCTAAGAAGGCTGAGGCTAAACACGATGGGAGCCATCGAGGCGCCGGTGCTCGCCGACGTCGAACGGCTGCGCAATTTGAGTCCGGAAAAACTGCGGCGTCTCGGTAGGCTTCCTTATCCCATGATGCGTCGCAGGAATCACAAGGGTTTTGTCCGTGTCGGTTGGCAGGAGGCTTTTGACTTGATCGGCCGATCGATCCGCGGCACAGCATCAAACGAAATGGGATTCTTCGCCGCCTCCACTCGTGTTACGAACGAGGTGTTTTATGTCTTTCAAAAACTCGCGCGGGCTCTGGGGACCAACAACGTCGATTTGTGTCTCGATCCCGGTTATCGGGCCAGCGTAGGCGGATTGAAGAATACTTTAGGCTTGGGGGCTTCCACCTGTTCTTTCAGTGACGTGATCGGCACTGATCTGCTGGTACTTTTCGGCCCGGCTTCGACCAGCGACGACATGCTTACGGCGCAGTACGTGCAGCTGGCAAGGCAGCACGGGGCGCGGCTTGTCTTGATCGACTCAGTGCGCCAAGGCGCCGTCGCGCCGGCCGGAGGGGCGACGAGCCCACAAGCCGGTACAGAGCTGCCGGATGAATTGTTCCGGCTACGGCAAGGTGGCGACATCGCTTTCATGAACGGCGCCCTCAAGGCGCTCATTGCGACCAACCAGATGAATCTCGATTTTATTGCCCAACGTACGACGGGTTTCGTAGAACTTAAAGCAAGTCTTGAAAAACAATCCTGGCAAGTCCTAGAAGAGCGTGCCGGCCTCAGCCGGGACGCGATGGAACGATTCGCGACACTTTATACCATTGCGCGCAGCGCAGTGTTCATTTACAGCCCGGCACCAGCCCAGCCCGAGCTCACGGTAGAAAATGTCCACGCACTCGTCAATCTCGCGCTAGCTCGCGGTATGATCGGCCGTGAAAAATGCGGCTTTCTACTGGGCGACGGCCATAGCGGCGCCGCTGACTGCGGTGTTCTACCAGACAGTTTCCCCGGAGGGCTGTCCGTCAATGAGGAAAACGCCCGCCGCTTCTCCAACTTGTGGCGCCACCCCGTGTCCTCTATTCCCGGTCTCAACGCGCCCGAGATGATCGCAGCTGCTCACCGCGACGCACTTAAGTTCTTTTACTGCATGGGCGAGAACCTGCTCGAAGCCATGTCTGACCGCAGCTTTGTCGGGGAAGCGGTCGCCAGAGTGCCGGTTCGGGTGCACCATGACATTGTCCTGAACAGCTCAATGCTGGTCGAGCCGCGAGACATCGTGCTCGTGCTGCCCGGTCAAACCCGCTATGAACAACGCACCGGCGGCACAGCCACCAGCACTGACCGACGGATTCGATTTACGCCAGAGATACCGGGTCACATTATTGGCGAGTCGCTGCCCGATTGGGAGATTCCGATCCGCATCGGTCGTAGAGCGATGTCTAACGGCGAGCTGCTTTTCCCCTTCAACGACACACAAACCATTCGTGAGGAGATGGCCCGAGTGATGCCGCTGTACCGGGGCATCGAGAGATTGAGCAAAGAAGGCGACCAGCTGCAGTGGGGTGGCCCGCAGCTTTACAAAGACGGCTTTTCGAACATGCCAAATTGCCGCGCGCGATTTATCGTCGTTGAGCCGCCGAACTATGCGCAGGAAGCTGCGGCCTGCATCCCGGACGCCGGGCAGCACACGAGTCGTGAGCGGCATGAGGTAATACATCGGAGAGAGGTAACTAAATAGTGAATGATTCGCTTATTTCGACGATTAAAGTTGTCGCTTTCGACGTCTTTGGAACCGTCGTGGATTGGCGTTCCAGTATCATTGCCGAAGGCGAACGCCTAGGTAGAATGAAACGGTTGAGTGTTGATTGGGCGGCGTTCGCGGATGCTTGGCGCGCCGTGTACCGGCCGACTCTCGACCGGGTGCTTTCCGGAGAATTACCTTGGACCAAACTAGACGCGCTTCACCAGCGATCCCTCCAAGACATACTCAAACGGTTTCAGGTTACGGCTCTAAGTGATGAGGAAATAAGAGACCTGAACCGTGTCTGGCACCGGCTTAGGCCATGGCCTGATTCAGTTGCGGGCTTACAAAGGTTGAAATCGCAATTCGTAATCACCACGCTATCGAATGGAAATGTATCGTTGCTGACGAACATGGCCAAGCACGCCGGATTGCCCTGGGATTGCATCTTGTCTGCTGAAAACGTCCGGCGCTACAAACCGGATACCGCCGTTTACCGCTTGGTGCCCGACCTGTTCGATCTCAAGCCTGAAGAAGTTTTGATGGTCGCCGCTCACAATCATGATCTTGAGGGTGCGCAAAGAAGCGGGTTGAAAACCGCCTTCGTCCATCGCCCCCTCGAACACGGACCCGGTAAGTCAGTCGGACTTCCGGGTCCTGGCCAATACGACGTTGTCGCCATAGACTTTCTCGATCTCGCGAGCCAACTGGGAGTCTAGGAAGCTTTAAAAAAGCCTTTCGGTAGGCTCCGCAAAGATCCAAACGCTGTCCAGAAGGCGTGCACTGTGAGGTCTTTGCGCCAGCACTCCACCGTTCCCCTACTCCAGTGATTTTGAGGCGATTGAGCGCAAACGAAGCCTATGGCCTTTTCATCAGCCTGCGAGCCCTGTGACTAGCGCATCTGGCAAACTACATCTACTAAAGCCGGCTTGCCTCCCTTTACGATTTTGATGGCCTCGCGAAGAGTTTTGATTAGATCCTTCGGCTCATTAATGGGTCCGGACCCCCAGCAGCCGTAGGTGCGCGCCATGGCGCCGAAATCGACGTTCGGATTTTCGATGCGAATACCGATGGTTTTGTTCTCGACCGGACGGTTGCGCGCGATTGCCACCCTTTCCTGGTGTTCTTCGTCGTTGAAATACGAACGGTTGCTGCAAACGACTATTAATAGAGGTATGGCGTGATGCACTGCGGTCCAGAGAGCGCTCACCGTGAATAGTAAATCGCCATCGGGCTGAACGTCCACGCACAGCTTGCCGCTGCCCTTGTGCGCCAGGGCTGCGCCCAATGACGCAGGCAAGCCGTAGCCCAGCCCGCCTCCCTTGTATTTTCCAAGAATCTGATTGAACTCTGTCGCCGGTAGACAAAGATTTTCCTTGCCCTGGGAGGTTCCGTTGGTGAGCACCCAATCCTCCCCACTCAGTGCTTGCGCGAGTTCGGCGTATATGCGGGTCATCGCAATCGGCTTTTCATCCCATTTAGTTTGGGTTTCGGTTTCCAGCGCTGCCTTCTTCTCGTCGTATATCTTTGCCCAAGCGGCGCGCCGCAAATCGATTTCGGTTTTTAAGCCCGCCAGATCTTTCTCGGCTTTCAAACGCTTCACTAGCTCCGGCAGGAAGACCGACGTATCAGCCAGGATCATGAGGTCAGCCTGGCGCAGTTTGTTGAAATCAGTCGCCCAAGCGCGAACTAAAAGATCATCCAGGGCGACATTGATGATCTTCGCGTCGCCTCGAATTAGCGGCGTCGCTTTTCTGTTCCCTCTTTCCTGAGCCCTTCGCGCCGCGGCGCCCTCGAGATCCGAAACGTCAAAGGCAAGAATTAGGTCGGCTTGCGGAATGACTTTGTCCCCCTGTCCTGTAAGATTCAGCGGGTGTTGCGCGGGAAAATTGAACCGGCCGAATTGATCCAGTACAGGCGCAGCTAACATCCGCGCCAGTTCGCCCAATCCCGTAAAACCGGCCTCTCGCCTGCCCACCCAGTCAGCCAAGATTACCGGCCGCTTCGACGCCAGGATCATGGCGATTGTCCGGGCGAAGCCTTCTTCCGGCGCTTGCATCGGCAACGGCGTCGGGTAGCGTGTGATGTCCACCTCAATCGCATCACCGAGTTGCTTTTCCTGCACGTCGGTGTCGTAGCAAATGTAGACCGGCCCCATGGGATCCGTTGTAGCCAGACGATAGCCGCGAATGAACGATTCCGGGACGGCCTCTACGCTGGCAGGCTGGTCGTCCCACTTACAGAAGTCGCGCACCAGATTGCCTTGAACATTGGCCGTGTGAACCCAATCGATCCATGGCCGCCGGTTGGCTGAGTCCATCGGCCCCGTTCCGCCGAGCACGATCACCGGCAGCCGGTCCGCCCACGCGTTGTAGATCGCCATGGAAGCGTGCTGCAGGCCGACCACATTGTGCACCGCCGCCGCCATCGGTTTGCCCTTGGCGCGTGCATAACCATGAGCCAAGGCCACTGCGATTTCCTCGTGATTGCAAAGAATAATCTCCGGCGCGTGATTGCCGCCGTAATTGACGAGCGAGTCGTGCAGTCCGCGAAACGTCGCGCCGGGATTAATCGCGATGTACTCGAATTCGAACGCCTTCAGCATGTCTACAATGATGTCCGATCCCCATTCGGCGCGGGGCTTTTCGATTTTCTGAGCCTTGGCCATCGCAACTCTCCTTTGTGATTTCGTCTGGAGTCTAGATTCTCGGACCTCAGGTTAAACTCTAGACCCGAGACACAAGCCGCTAAACTTTTCTAGCGCTTTGGTACTTCCATGCCCCGCTGCACCGCGGGCCGCTTCGAAATCGCATCGAACCACCGCTTGACGTTGGGATACTCCTCCAGCTTGACATGATGGCCGTCATGACGGCCGACCCAAGGGTAGGTCGCAATATCGGCAATGGAGTATTCGCCCGCGAGGTACTCCTCGCGCTTGAGTTGTTGGTCGAGCACATTGTACAGACGCCGTGCTTCTTTGTGGAAGCGCTCAATCGCGTATGGCACTTTCTCTTCCAGGCGATAGAAATAGTTCGCTTGCCCGAACATCGGCCCGACGCCGCCCATCTGAAACATCAGCCATTGAATCACCGTGTAGCGCTGGCGCATGTCGGCGGGCCAAAGCTTGCCGGACTTTTCAGCGAGGTAGAGGAGAATGGCGCCCGATTCAAACAACTTGAAGGGCTTGCCGTCGGGCCCATCACTGTCAATGATCGCAGGTATTTTGTTGTTTGGATTAATCGCCAGGTACTCCGGCTTCAGTTGATCGCCGCGGCTGAGATCGACCGCATGGGCTTGATAAGCCATGCCGATCTCCTCCAGCATAATAGAAACTTTTTTACCGTTGGGGGTACCCCAGGTATAGAGTTCAATCATGTTCCGTCCTTTTTACTGATTTTGTGCCATGACAACTCGCCTGCTGGCGAGCACAATGAGCGTCGATATCAGCAAACATCCTAGCGAGGCCCAGAACGGAACGGTATAGCTGCCGGTGATATCGAACAAGAATCCGCCGAGCCACGCTCCCACGGCGCCACCGATGCCAATGCTGAACGTGAAAAAGCCGAAAATCGCGCCGAAGTGCCTGCCCTGAAAAATATCCGCGGAGATTGCCGAAAGAACCAAAGCTCGCGAGCCCTGGCCCAGTCCATAGCTCGCCGCGTACAGGTAAAGCAGCCATGGTGTGCTGTTATCGTTCATGACGAGCAGCGCGAGGGTACCAACCGCGGAAATGGCTTGCACTAACGTGAAAACGGTTTCTCGCCGCATCGTATCCGCCAGGTAACCAAACAGGATTCGCCCGCCAATACTAATAACGCCCATGAGGCCGAAAATCGATGCGGCAAATACCTTGGCGTACCCAACATCCACGGCGTGCGCGATTTGATGGGTCACGATGATTTGATTCCCCATGCTGGCGAGGGTGCGAGCGATGAATAATGACCAAAACGCAGAATTGGTGAGCGCTCGCTTCACTGTCCAATCTGTGGATTGATGCCCTTCGGAGAGTGTTTCGGCCGATTGAACTTCTGCGGCGGCGAGGCTTCTCGTCTTGGGCAAAAAGAGCTGCACCGGCGGAATAACCAGCAGCAGCGTGATCGCCGCCAGGCCGGCGTAGGCCATCGGCCAACTCCATTCATCGATCATCATTTGAGTTACGGGAACCAGAAGGACAATACCCACGCCGCCGCCGGCCCACGCGATCCCTAGAGCGGTGCCACGCCGCTGTGGAAAGGCGCGGCTGAGGATCGCGACATGAGGGACCATACCGATCAGTGCGATGCCCATCGCGCACACTATGCCCACCCAAAGATAAAATTCCCAAATGGATGAGATCGTCGCACTTAAAGCGAGCCCCAGCGCGAGCACGAGCCCACCCATCATCAGCGTTTTGCGCCCGCCAACACGATCGATTAAGGCGCCCGCCCAGGGAAGACAGGCTCCTTCAAAAATGATCGCCAACGAAATCGCTCCGGCGGTTGCGGCTCGCGACCAAGCGAAGGTTTCCAACATCGCCACGAAGAATACACCGAAGGTGCCGTGCAGACCGCGGCCCACCGCAATATGAAAAAAAGCCAAGGCAACCAGGCCGTAGGGCTTGAGCACTGGTGAGTTTTCACGATTTTTCTTGGGCATGAGCGATGCAGCGTGAGCTTTAGCCATACATTGCGTTAAGACCAAAGTCTATTACGCACAGCGCACGCGCGCCACCCTGAGCGGCCGCGATCCTGATCTTTCGACAACACCAAACGATCCTGCTAGAGTTTTCGCAATGAAGATCGGTGTGTTTCTTCCAGTATCGGGTCGCGCGGCGAGCAGAACGACGCTCATGGAGGCGGCGCAGGAAGCCGAAGCGCTAGGCTACGATTCGGTATGGAGCGCAGATCGCATTATCATTCCTTGGAAAATCCGGACGAGTTATCCTTACAGCAAGGAAGCCAGTTTCATTGTGCCGCCCGAGCGGCCTTTCTTCGATCCTTTGACTTGCCTCGCGTTTCTCGCCGGTTGCACGGAGAAGATCACGCTCGGCATGAGCGTGATGGTGCTTCCGTATCGCCACCCACTCCATTGGGCAAAGATTGCCACGACCATCGATCAACTGTCCGGCGGCAGGCTGATTATGGGCGTTGGCGTCGGCTGGATGGAAGAAGAGTTCGCGGCGCTGAACGCGCCATTTAAAGAGCGTGGCAAGGTCTCTGACGAACAACTCGAAGCGCTCGAGAAAATCTGGCGCGATGAGCACGTGACGTTTGAGGGTGAGTACTATCGCTTTAGAGACATCGCGTTCAATCCGAAGCCTTACCGAAACTCGCGCATTCCCATTTGGGTCGGAGGTGAAGGTAGGTTTGCCCAGGCACGGGCGGGACGATACGGCGACGCCTGGTTCCCGTATTTCGTTCGCATAACCCCCAAGGCGCTGGCGGCGGCGTTTGAAAACGTCAGAACGGAAGCGCGCAAGGCTGGACGCGATCCGGACCAAATTACCCTAGCCTGCTGCTTACCCATCGAGCTGACCACGACCGATGTCCGTCAGGAAGAAGATTACCTCAAGGGGAGCATTGCGCAGGTCACAGAGTCAATCCAGAAATTCGTCGCCGTAGGGGTCACTCACATCGGGCTGCAATTCATGTTCCCCCATTACCCTGAACGGCGCGAGCAAATCGAGCTTTTCGCCAACGAGGCGTTACCCGCGTTAAAAGGGTGACGCAAGCGAGATTAAACCGAAACGGGACTCCGAAGCCGAGATATCTGACCACGGCCGAATAGTCTCGTCGTCTGACTCCATGTTGTAAGAAATCCGGCCATGTGCCCGAGCAAAAGTTGTAAAGTATTGTCCAGGACCGGCCGGCATCTTGAAGCCCAAACAACACCTAGGTAAAAACTTTTACGAACCGGCGCCGGCAAATTTAAAGGCAGGAAGGATCTTTATGGCTAATCTTCCCAGGATCGCACTTATTCTCACCGGCGGAACCATCGACTCGGTCGGCAAAGACCGCCTCGATCTCGCCTGGTACATCGAGGCCGGCAAACGTTTGAACGACGGCGAATTGTTGCAAAAGTTGCCCGAATTGAAAGAAATCGCCGACGTCCAGGAGATTCCCTTTCGCCGCTTGCCAAGCCATGCGCTCGTCGATAAAGACTGGCTTGACCTGGTGCGCGCTATCGACAAGATCTTCGAGGACGACCGCGCGGACGCTGTAGTGATCACCCACGGCACCAATACGATCGAAGAGACCGCTTACTTCTTGAATCTCGTGCTCAAGACGGACAAGCCGGTCGTTGTCGTTGGGTCCATGCGCCCTTCTTCAGCGATTAGCGCCGACGGTTATTTGAATCTGGTGAACGCCATCAAAGTGGCTGCCGACCCAAGCGCCAGAGGCCGCGGCTGCATGCTGGTGATGAACGATACCATTTACAATGGCCGCGACGTCACCAAGAACGCCACCTATCGCGTTGAGGCTTTTCAGTCACGTGACCTCGGCCCCCTAGGTTACGCGGATGGCGATGGTAGTATCGTTTTTTATCATCAGCCGGTGCGCAAGCACACGCTGCAAACGGAGTTCGATGTGCGCAACCTCGATGCCCTGCCGCGGGTGGACATCGTGATCTCTTACGTAGGGGCAGACGGTACCATGATCGAAGCAGCCGCAAAGGCTGGCGCGAAAGGCGTCGTAAGCGCCGGTACCGGCGCGGGCCGTCCTACGCCGGCGGAAGATGCCGCTTTCGATAAATGCTTTAAAGAAACCGGAATGCTCATGTGTCTCTCGAGTCGCGTCGCGTCGGGGCGGGTCGTGCGCAGTCCGGGGCTGGCCAAGCGCGGCTTTGTCGCAAGCGACAACCTGCAGCCCTGGAAAGCGCGGCTGCTGCTCGCTCTCGCGCTGACGAAAACCAACAGCGCTGACGAAATTCAGCGCATGTTTGACACTTACTGATCTAAAGGTGAGCGGTTACAGACAAAAAAGGCAAGCCGCTTGTGCGGCTTGCCTTTTGTATCGTTCGACCGGTAGGGCGAGTAGTTATCTTTTACCGTTGCCTCCAAAGAGCTCGGCGCCCCATTTTTTCGCCGTAGCGTCCAGGACTTCTTTACTCGACTCAGCCACCGCTGGAAAATCCTTCATCCACTCGTAGGGCCGGGTCGCGTCGATGATCGCGCGGGAATTGAATCCCTTCTTCGTCGGATGGATGATCGGATCCAACGGGCCGCTCCAGCAGCGCCGTAAGATGTCGATATCTTCCGCCGGTTCGCAGCGACTGCACATCGCCCAGATCACGTCATCGGTGTTGGAAGGATCGATGTCATCGTCGACGACCACGACAAAGCGTCCGAGATAAGCTCCGGCGTGGCACTGGGAGGCAATTACAGCGGCTTGTTTGGCGTGGCCTGGATAGCGCTGTTTGATGGCGACGGCCATCATTAGACGGCTGCCGCCTGAAACAGTCAACCAAACGCCTTTGACATCCGGCACGCCGGCTTTCTCCATCTCATCCCAAATGAGCGCCGACCGTAAATAAGAGCGATACCAACCAAGCTCGGCGGGAGGACGTCCCGGGGGAGAGCCGAGAATGATCGGATCGTTGCGGTGATATAGCCGCTTTACTTCCACCCACGGCTCAGCGCGCTCCGCGCTGGCATAGTAGCCGGTCCATTCGCCAAAGGGGCCCTCGACCTTGGGATTATCGAAATGCACATCCCCCTCGATGACAATCTCCGCATGCGCGGGAATCGGCAGTCCGGAATATTCCCCTTCGACCATCTCAAAA
>DATACQ010000980.1:0-5868 GCA_036258955.1 Binatia bacterium | reverse complement strand
TCCCTTGTAGAGCTTATCGATAAACCCTCCTGAGAAGACGAGCGACGATCACGAGCACGAGCACGCCAGTTTTTCCATTTCTTTGGCGATCCCGTAACGAAAAATTTTTAGCAACTCCATGGACTCCTTGGCAGCTTGGATAACCCCTTCCTGTTTTTCGCCTGTAGCGAAGCGCTCGAGATCATCCAAAAACATATCGCTATGCTCTTCGTCCGCCTGGCTGTGCACCTTGAAATTGGGCATCTGCTCCCAACCGAAACCCAAATCCTCCATCCAGCGCTTGGCCATGCGGCTAGACAGCCCTCCGCCGATATCCTTGAGCAGCCGATCGTCATTGGCCCATTCAGTGACGGTGAGGGAAGCCAATCCTTCAAGCCAACTCTTCTCCCGCGTCATCCAGGCCCAGGCATAGAGCGTCGCCATGGTGGACGGCAAAGGCGAAACGCTTAGAACTTGTTCGGGCGTCAGTCCGAGCGCCTTTCCTTGGCGGACAATCAATTCCATATGGCCGTGCTCTGTGTAATTGTCCTTGATCACCTCGCCGTATTCATGTTGCAGGATCTTCTGTTTTACCGGCATATGCGGGCAGTTGCCTGAAACATGTGCCCAACAGTCGCGCCTGTGGTGAATAAACAGACCCAGTTGCGTGATCAAAACCCGTGCCCCGGGCTTGGTGATCTTCACCCGAAAATAATGGCCCAATTCGGGCGAGCGCATCGCCTGGCGAACGACTTCGCCCAGATTGTGCCGCCACTCAGCTTGATTCATCCTGCTCGCCCTCGCCTATCTGTGAAGATTCTCTACAAATCCTTCTTTGATGATCCGGTCGATCAGCGTGTTGTCAAAAAAATCATTGACCGGGAGGTCACCTTTGCCTTCCCAGTTCAGAACCGTTTGAATAACGGCGGGCTCGACCCGCGGTTGCCGGTCGAGGTATTTGACTGCATACTCGTATGCTTCATCCAGCGAATCACCGGCTCCGAGCAAATATTTTCCCAGAACCTTGTAAGCGAAATCTTTTCTTGTTCTTAATGCCGCGACGCCTTCGATATAGGCTCTGAGCATCCCGTCGACCGTTTTGGGCGAGATTTTGTAAAAATCCCGTTTCACGGCAATAAGGTCCATGGAGAAAGGAATTCCCAAATCCGGGAGATCCACGAGCATGCGCGTCTTGGGACCCGGTTTCATGCTCCTCACCGCGCCGGCGACCATGCCCGTGCGGACCGCGGTATCCACTTCACGCGTGCCGCCCATCGGCTGAATTTTCACCTTGTCCTTCAGGCCGAGTTTCTCAATGACGAACTGGGTCAAAAAATGGGTCGATGAACCGTGTCGCGTTATTGCGAGTACTTTCCCCTGCAGTTGCTCGGGCCGGGTAATTTCAGGCTGCACGAACAAACTCATGGCGGGGCGGTTCGTGATGCTCCCCACCGCCACTAGCGGAGCGCCTCGGAGTATCGAGCTGACGACTGCGTTGCTGGCCGCAACGGACATATCCAAGTTCCCGCCCACCATCGCCTGGACCGTGATGCTTCCCGAGCTGATATAAACCAGATCGGCCTTCAAACCGTGCTTATCGAAAGCGCCGACTTCTTTGGCCATCCACACGCCGGCGAAGATAGGACTTATCGCCGCATAGGCGATTGTGACGTTCGGCTGCGCCTGAGCAACGGAAAGCTTGGGGAACAAAAAGATCAATAAGAATACAAAAGAGCAACTCAGTCGGCGTGAGAGAGCACGCTGAGCTGAGAAGAAATCTCCCCTGCCCCTCTTTATCAAAGACGAGTTAGACAACTTTTGAACCATAATGAAGTTCGTTAAACCCGCCGCGCATTAAGTCCCATGAGCATTTTGCAGGCTGCCCAAAAAGATCTCAGAGGCGAGGCGCGCAGCAGGTGTTTCGGGTTTCGTGCCTCGGGTTCGGGTTCAAACTCGAAACGCGAAACTCGGAACTCGAAACTGCGTAAGCCCCTATGAGTCCTTTTCAGCAGCTGCTAAATAGGCCAACCGTGCTCGGAAACATCAACGCGGTTGCCCTCATTGTCTTTGATCCAACTCTCAGCAACAGCACCAAAGGTATTGGCCTCGGCCTTGGTGTCCGCAATCTTTTCTATCTCTGCGACGCTATCGACCTTAAATCCGAAATGGTGGATGCCCCAGGGATATTTGTCCGTGCTGATCAGCGCGAGATCGAAATGCCCGTCGGACAAATAAATGGTCCCGCCGGGACCGCGGTATTTCTCCTCCATGCCGAAAACTTTCTTGTAGTATTCCGCGCTCTTCTCACGATCGGCAACGTTAAGCGCGATATGCCGGATTCGCGGCTTTTCCATATTCGGCCTCCTCTTTGAACGAGTTAGTTGTTACCCTGCTTTTTTTACCCGCAACGACAAGATTCCTGTATTCTGCTAGAGCGTTTTTAACCCTAGTGTCCGCTCAAAGTATTAATTCCTGGGTGAACAGGTGCGAAGATCCCCTCTCCCTTGCGGGAGAGCGCTAGGGTGATGGGTAGTCAGTAAGCACCCTCACCTCTCTCCTCCAACGTCGAGGAGAGGACGACTACAACTCCTCGCCTTCGAAAACCCAAAACTCTCAAACCTGTGGCCATAAGTTTAGCGACGATTTCTCGCATTTATTCCAATGGCACCTCCTCCATTGCTCGCGCAACTCCATCGCGGTAAAGCGCAAAGATGTCCAGCGATTCCTTTACTGCGTTGAGGGCCATCCTCTCCTTCTCACCCGTCGCGTATTCCTCGAGGAACGGCAGAAACATGTCGCTATGGTCTTCATCGGCTTGACGATGAACGTCGAAATTCGGCATGTCGCGCCAATGTAGCCTCATGTCGTTCATCCAACGCTTGCCCATGCGGGTCGAGTGGCCGCCGCCGAGATCATGCATAAGACGGTCATCATTGGTCCACTCGGTTACGGTGAGCGCGGATAGGCCCTCGATCCAGCTTTTCGCGCGCGTGAGCCAGCCCCAGGCGTACAGCGTCGCCATAGTCATGGGAATAGGCTTAACGCTCAAGCATGCTTCCGCGGTCATCCCGACCTTCTCCGCCTGCTTTACGATAAGCTGAAGATGTCCGTATTGCGAATACTGATCTTTGATCACCTCGCCATATTCGTGCTCCAGGATCTTCTGTTTGATCGTCATCACGGGGCAGTTGGCAGAAACATGAGCCCAGCAATCACGCCGATGTTTAATAAAGAGACCGAGTTGGGAAATCATCAGTTGCGCGCGCGGTTTGTTCATGGTTACAGAGAAGTAGTGCTCCAACTCCGGCGAACGCATGTGATCTCTCACCATCTCGCCGATAACTTCTCTCCATTCGGCAACCTGCATTTAACTGTCCTCCAACTCTCGACGGTTCGCTTGTGGTATATAGAAACTCACGTAGTCTGCCAACGGCCCTCTCTGCGCCGCGAGAACCTAGCGGCTGCTAAGAACACTCTTGCAGGCTGCTCAAAAAGATCCAGAGGCGAGGCGCGCGAAGATCGATGAGCGGAGGCGTACGCTTGTACGTTGACGCGAAATCGACCGAGCGCAACGAAGCATATGGGTTTTTTCAGCAGCCTGCTAGGATTTTTTATACAGTTTGTCGAAGAACCCCTCCCGGGTTAGGCGGTCCACGATGGTGTTGTCCATGAACGTTTCCAGCGGCGTGCCCTTCTTGCCCATGAACTCGAGTATCGTGTTGATCGCTTCGGGCTCAGCCCTCGGCACACGATCCAAGTAGGTCACCGAGTCGCTATAGAAATCCTGGATGAGTTTGGGATCGGAGAGGCGCGAATATTTTGTTATGATCTTTATAGCCTGTTCTTTATTGTGATGCAGAAACGCAATTCCGTCGGCGTACGCCTTGACCATTGCCTCGACAGGTTCCGGATTGCGCCGATAGTATTCGCGTTGGACTGCAAGCATATTCATGGAATACGGAATGCCCATTTCCACCAGTTTTACCAGGACCTTGGGTTGGCTGGGCGGACTTGCACGAAGCTCTGAGGTAACGGCGCCGGCGATCAGCCGATTCTGAAAAGCGGCCGCCACTTCGATGGTGCCGCCCATTTGGCGGACGTTGACCGCTCCCTCCAAACCGTGCCGGCGCAATAGAATTCTCGTCAAGTTGTCGGTGATGGACCCGAAGCGGGTAACGCCCAATGTCTTGCCGCGGAGATCCTCAAGCCGGTTGATTTCCGGCTGAACAAACAGCCTATGATAGGGCCGGTTCGCGGTCCCGCCCACGGCAATGATGGGAGCGCCGTTCAAGACCGCGTTCATAACGGCATTGCTGGCGGCGCTGACCACTTGTAGATCCCCGCCGATCAAGGACTGAACCGCCACGGGGCCTGAGGTAATCAGAATGATATCAGCTTGAAGGCCGTATTTTTCGAACGCGCCGCTCTCTTTTGCCATCCAGATGCCGGTCGCCATGGGACCGATCGAAGAATACGCAACGGTCATTTTGGTCTGCCCCGCTGCGGCGCCCGGCCAAACGACGTATAAGGCCAGCAAAAGAATCAGCCAACGTGGAGAACCAATCATATCAACCTCCGCCAAGGCCGCTGCCGAGAATCTCAACGCCTTCGGTTTTCTGGATGTAATTCGCAAACTGGTACTTATTCTCTCGCGGATCGGGGACGCGTTTGGATTTTTTTGGACCGTCTTCATCGAGCATCTCTATGCGAGCGCGAATAAAGTGCGGGCCTGCAGTGGAAAACGCGATCTCCACCTTCTTGCGAAACTCCGCCACGTCTTCGATCGTGCACGCGCTTTCAATGCCACAACCTTTGGCTACAGCCTCCAAGTTCATTTTCGCCGCAGTGGCGGTCGGCATTCCCGGTTCGCGCTTGTTGCTGCCAAGATAATTCTGGTTGTCCATCACGACGACCGTGAGATTCTTCGGCGCCTCCGTTGCAATCGTGCCAAGCACGCCGAGATTCAATGTAAGATTCCCGTCTGAGTCGAGGGCGATAATTTTTCGGTTTGGCAACGCGAGCGCTAAGCCCAGTGCCGTCGAACTACACATCCCCATGGTCAGGTGAAACAGATTAGCTTCACGCTCCCTCAGTTGGCCCCAGAAACTGCTGTTGTTGCCGATGCTGGTCAGAACGAGAACGTCATTCGGAACCATCGCGGACAGCTCTTTCAGCAAAGTAAACCGAGTTACCATAGCGCCTCCTCATTGAGCAACACCGCCACCGGTTTGAGCCAAGCCCGAGCGGACTCATTGCAGTCTTTGAGTGTTCTCTTGATAGCATCCGGCCGGCTTACAATCCGATAAGGTATGTCCATGGCGTTAAGGCCGGGCTCGGTGGTCTTCTTGTAGAGCCCCAACCAGCGTGGATCGCCGATGTCACCGCGATAGGGAACGACTACAAGAACCGGCACCTCGTGCAACAAGTTGATGCGTGCTAGGTGGTAGGTCGCAACTAATAAGCCGGACGTGGCGAGTATCAGCGCAGGTTTTTTGCCGCCGAACCAGGCTCCGAAGCCAATACCGGTTGCTTCCGCTTCATTGGCGGCGCCAACATAGCGGATATCTCGGTCTGCCGCGAGCATTTTGTACACCTCGATGAATTGAGCGTCCGGCACGCCGGCAGCGAAATCGACGCCGGCTTCCTTGAGCCCGTCCACGACTAGTTGTGCTTTTTCCGGCTTCATTTATGACCTCCTGCCACATACGCCTAAGGAGCTGAACTCCCACCACGAGGTGTTCATAAGCATACGCTCGCCCACCGATGATGAAAATGGCCCGCACTGTGCGTGCCGCGTCCGAGAGCAAGCCTCTTCGGTCGCGGCCAATAGTGCAGTACCTTGAGGCGAACGGCGACCACATAGAGTAAGGCAACTCAGAGAAGAAATGC
>DATACQ010000979.1:0-1834 GCA_036258955.1 Binatia bacterium | reverse complement strand
CGCTACTACACCGGAGATCCTGCGGCGAGTCCGAGCGCCGCGAACCCGGTAATGTTTGTGCGAGCGATGAACTTCACTTTCCTGATCGGCGGCTTCATGGCTTTGGCGGCAATGCTGTGTTCAAGTTTGCGGGGAACAGGTAAGCCGAAAAAAAAACCGCGAATTTGAGCCGACGCAGATAGCTATCGTCCACGAATGTAGCGGGCAGCATCCAAAGCGGCCACGTGACCGGTGATCGAGCCGCGCATCAGACCCGAGCCGCTAGGATAGTTGTGATAGAAGAAGCCGCCGGTCAACTCGCCCGCGGCCCATAAGCCGGGAATTGCTTCGTCGTCTGCCGTAAGGACGCGGCAGCGCGGATCGATCTTTAATCCGCCGTAAGTGAAAGTAATACCGCACGCGACAGCATATGCTTGATAAGGTGGCGAGTCGATCGGCGAGGCCCAATTCGACTTATCAGGGTTCAGACCGGTCGTACACTTGCCGTCCCGTTTAGAAAAGTCAAACTCGACCGGAGAGACGGCCTTATTGAATCCATCCACAGTGCGGCGCAGGCGCGCCGGTTCGATGCCCAGGCCCTCTGCCAATTCCTCGATCGTATGCGCGACCACCGGACGGCTGCGCACGTAGTTGCTGCGCAGCAGCGGCACGGTCTTTTGGTCGAATATTTGGAACGCAATGTGCCCGGGTTGCGCGAGAATACGTCGGCCGGTTTTGGCGTAAGTGTAGACTTGAAAATCTTCGCCTTCATCGACAAAACGCTCGCCCACCGTATTGACCATGATGCTGTACGGGTAGGAATAGCGGGTGCTTTCATCCGTAGCGGCTTCGACATTGGGACTGTCACCATCGATAACCGACGCATGACAGCCGCTCCAGTGGCCAAACGGGCTGGCTCCAACATCGATCGCCATTTTGATGCCGTCGCCAGTGTTGTAACGAGTGCCTCGTACTTTGACCAGATCCCAATTCTGGCCAAGGTAACGGGCGCGTAACTCCGGGTTCGATTCGAAACCGCCGCAGGCGAGCACTACAGCCTTGCTTCTAATAAGTTCTTTCCCTGCCGGTGTTGACACTACTATGCCGTTCACCGCTCCGCTCGCGTCCTGCGAGAATTCCAAAGCGCGGGTATGGTAAAGCACTTCGATGCCGCGACTTTCCACATGTCTGAAGTGCATGTCTTGCAACCCTGCGCCGCCGCCACGCGCTGAGACCGGGATCGTGCCAGACCTCCAGATGTATTTGCCTTTGACTTTCGCGACGTGGCTCATGTGGAGTTCCCAATCGATGCCGTGTTTGGCCATCCACGTGACCACCTCTTCCGATCGGGTCACGAGCATTTCGGAGAGAGTCGGGTCAGCGAGCCCTTCGGTAACGCGCATGAGATCGCCATAAAACATATCGGTGGGGTAGGGCTCGACCTCGACGTCTTTGAACTCGACGCCGGGAGTCTCTTTGATGATCTCTTTGACGTTTTCAAAATCCTTGAAGGCAAAGCGAAAGAGCCCGCCGGAAAACGCCGAGTTGCCGCCGCGCCGTTCTTTGGGCGCGCGTTCGAGCACAGTGACCTTGATCCCGGTGTCGTAGGCGGTTTCAGCCGCCACCAGCGCCGCGTTGCCTGCGCCAATCACCAAGAGATCGGTTTCACGTTCCTTCAAAGCCACGATTTTTCCTCCTGTTGTTTGCAGCAGACTGACAGGCGCCGGGTGAAGATCAGCAAAAACGACGAACCCGATCTTTATGCCTTGTAAGTGTCACTTGCAAGGCCGTATGCCGCCGGCAGCAACGAGTGTATCTCGTCGCGTGTTTCCAAGGCGCGTAACTGGGCGAGAAG
>DATACQ010000978.1:0-12367 GCA_036258955.1 Binatia bacterium | reverse complement strand
AAATATTATAGGTCACCTCGAAGCTCGCTCCGTTCATAGCCGCAACACACACTAGCCCTGGCGCGAGAAAAGCGATGTAGCTCATCCCCCCCATGTCGCTGATGTAAGCGCCTACCCCGATCCCGATCGAGAAGAGGTATAAAACCGGCTCGAAGAAGTTGGGCAGGATGTTCCACTTCCAAGTTCGCTTGTACATTACGGCATTGCGCCGCCAAACGGCCAGCGCATACGGCAGCGAGATATTCATGGATTGCTCTCGAGACTCACGCCGGTGAGCAATAGATAAACGTCTTCCAAGTTGGTGGGACGGACGCTGATCGGGCGCCGGTCCCCTTGATCGTAGCGGCGGACATGCTTTATGAACGCGGCCGCATCATTGACGTACAACATCAAGTGACGGCCGACCCGGAGGCGGCGACCGGAGCCAAGGCCGTTCAGCAACGCCGCCTCTTCGGCCGGCGAGCAGTCGAATTCCACTGCTTCAGGCGCCAATCGCTTGGTGATGAGATCCGCAGGAACTCCGGCATCGATGACTTTGCCCGCCGATACAATCGCGACCTGATCGCAGAGTCGCTGCGCCTCGTCCATATAATGAGTGGTGATGAGAACGGTTGTTCCCACGCGGCGCAGTTCTCTGATGCGCGACCATAAGGCTAAGCGCACGGCTGGATCGAGTCCACTGGTGGGTTCATCTAGAATCAGAAGGTCAGGCGCGTTCATCAATGATAAGGCCACGGCAAGACGCCTTTGAAAACCGCCGGAAAGCTGCCGCACGGGAACATTGGCGTGGGAGCGCAATTCGAGAAAATCGATCAACTCTTGCGCGCGCCGGGTAAGTTCTGGTTCGCGCAGCAGGTGAAAGCGGCCGAAAACCTGCAAGTTCTCTTTCGGCGATAGTGCCTCAATCAGGACATTCTGCTGCAACGTTATGCCGAGGCGGGAGCGGACCTCCCTTGCATGATCGCCGATGTCCAGCCCGAACACACGAATCGTGCCGCTGGTGGGCCGGGTAACACCGTAAATCATGCGCAGAGTGGTCGTTTTGCCAGCCCCGTTCGGGCCCAGCAAACCGAAGCAAATTCGCGCTGGCACCTCGAGATTCAGATGATCGACGGCGAGTCTACCGCCAAACTTTTTCGATACCGAGCTGGCCTGCACGACGGGCCCTGCAAATGAAGGTCGCTTATTCATCGCTGCGAGTCGTAAAAAGGTTTCCCTGTGTGCAGCGTGGGCAGACCGGCAAGCCCCCACCCATTGTCAGCAAGCAGCCCCATGGGAAGATCTTAGAACGTGATCCTGCGAGCGGCTACTCGGCTGCTGGTGGTGTCATCAACGTTTAAGGAGCGGCGCTATAGATCGTACACTGGCGTGTGCAGTGCGAGATTCTCACCCATCGCTATCGTGTTGACGATATCGGCTCGGCTGACGATTCCGACGAGCCTGTCCCCGTGCATCACCGGCACCCGTTTGATGCGGTGCTTCGTCATGAGCTGAGCGATCTCCTCCACGGACGCATCTTCCCCAACGCTGTAAACCTGCTGCGACATAATCGCTTGCACGTGCCTGCCTTTTTTGCCGATTATGTCGGCTTCCGAAACCAAGCCGACGATCTTGCCGTGCTCATCAGCAACCGGCACGCCGCTTATTTGGTTCTTGATCAATAGCTGCGCCAACTCTTTTACCGAAAGCGCCGGACTTGCCGTGATCACGTTCCGGGTCATGATGTCTTTGGCCAACATGATTGCTCCTTTCTCTACAATCCCTTCGCGACCATAAACGCCGCCAGATCAGCGACCCGACAACTATAACCCCACTCGTTATCGTACCAGGACAAAACCTTAGCCATTTTCCCGTCCAGAACTACCGTCGAAAGCGCGTCCACAATGGAAGATGCCGGGTTGCCCCGAAAATCGCTGGAGACCAGTGGCTCGTCGCAGTACGCCAGAATGCCGTTAAGGCCGTTCCCCGCGGCCGACTGAAGAGCCGAGTTCACGGACTCTACAGTGACCGGTTTCTTGGTGTCAACGACGAGATCCACCACCGAGACGGTAGAGGTCGGCACCCGCAGCGACAGCCCGTGCAGTTTTCCTTTCAGATCCGGCATGACCAAACCGATCGCCTTGGCGGCCCCGGTGCTGGTGGGAACGATATTCATCGCGGCGGCGCGGGCGCGCCGGAGATCTTTATGCATGAGATCCAGAATACGTTGGTCGTTGGTATATGCATGAGTAGTCGTCATCAAGCCGCGCTCAATACCGAAGGTGTCATGGAGAACCTTAGCCACCGGTGCTAGACAGTTTGTCGTACAAGAGGCATTGGAAACGACATGATGCTTTTGCGCGTCGTAAGATGAATCATTGACTCCCAGGACGAGCGTAACGTCTTCGTTGGTTGCGGGCGCGGTGATGATGACTTTTTTTGCGCCCGCCTCCAGGTGTGCCCGCACCTGCGCTCCGTCCGTAAAAACGCCGGTGGATTCGATGACGATATCGACACCGAGCTTTTTCCATGGCAGGCGCGCCGGGTCTTTTTGGTTTAGCACTGCAATGCTCCAGTTGTCGATTTGCAAGACGCCTTCGCCGACTTCCACCCTGCCGGGATAAACGCCGTAGTTAGTGTCGTAGCGAAATAAGTGGGCGTTCGTCTGCAGATCCGCCATGTCGTTGACCGCAACGACGGACAGCTCATCTTCATGACGCTCGCGTATGCTGCGCAAGCACAAGCGTCCGATCCTGCCGAAACCATTGATCCCGATTTTTGCAGCCATTCGTTCTCCTTCCGTTTCTAAAACAGTTTCTGTACTTTGGCGTCTTCGACTTCCGCAAATGCCTCAGATGGGTTTTGTCCCGCTAAAGCTTGGCCCTGAGATCCGAACCATCTCCGACATCAAAGGACCCATCACAAACTCGAGCTTGGGCCGCACGCCGGTTGAGAACCCGGTCTTTCTGGCATCGGCTACCGTCGAGCTTTGAAGGGCGAGCTTCGATTTTGCTGCTAGAAATCTTGCCTAGTGCGTGGGCGACGCTCAAAATTCACACAGCTCCTCCACGCAAACAAACTAAATGCCGCCGCGTAACTCGGTGAGATGTTGGAATCGCGTTCGAAATTCGTCGGGCGTGACTAACGCGGACTTCGACGAGGCCGCTTGCGCGAGCAGCCGAAGCTTTGGTTCGTCTTCAAAGTCTTCTCTCTCCAGCCGGATCATGTACTCGCGAGCAATTTTGTAAGAGGGTGTTCCGATATCCACGCCGCGAATCCGCGACTTTCCTGTTTTCGCATCAAGCAACTTGGCAAAATCAAGATATTCTATGTTCCCGTCCACCAGACAAACCAACGCGCTCTGAAGCTTACGGATTTCGGCACTCGGATTCAGCAAGAACTCGACCGCACCATAGCCCAGGCCTCGAACATATTCACAGTCGAAAGCAACGGGCGGCGCCGAACGAAGCTCATAACCGATGTTCTTGTGAACGATGGCCATTGCGGTCGCGCGACTTGCAAATCGATGCTCCACGAGCGTTTTCAAAATGTAAGCGAGATCCACTTCGGCCAGCCGCAGATGCCCGTAGGCATCGTGGGCGATGCGCACGCCGGGAATCTCCTGCAGCTCCTGGGGTGGGACTCGCTCGAGAACGCCCTCGGCGATAACGGCAACGCCGTCCGTCCGGTTCCAAAGCGCCTGGCGCTTCAGGATCGCGCCTTCCAGAATATCGCACACGGTGGCAAGATGTATCTCCTCTTCAAACTCCTCCGGTATGATCGTCAGAGTGGCACCGGTGGATTTACCGATACCGAGCGCGAGATGACCCGCTGAGCGGCCCATGACGACCACAAAATACCAGCGGCCGGTGGTCCGTGAGTCCTCCATCAGGCTCTCGACCGTCTCGCTACCGATTTGTCGCGCGGTTTCGAAGCCGAACGTCGGGATCTCACGGGGCAGCGGTAGATCGTTATCGATGGTTTTTGGCACATGGCAAACCCGAATCCGGCCGCCGCCTTGTTTAGCCACCTGGCTTGCCGCAAACATGGTATCGTCGCCTCCGATAGTCGCTAGGTAACGGATACCCAGCCGATCGAGAGTCTGCACAACCCGCTGCAAATCATCAGCTCGTTTCGTCGGGTTAGCTCTGGAAGTATTCAGAATAGAACCGCCGCGGAAGTGGATGCGCGAGACGTTGTCGTGGTCGAGTTCAATGGTGTGGTTTGCATCGCCGTGCATAAGCCACTGAAAGCCATTGTAGATCCCTAGCACGCGGTGGCCACGGTTACGCGCCTCGAGGGTCAGAGCATTGATGACGCCGTTGATGCCCGGTGCCGGCCCGCCGCCGACGAGTACGCCCACGTTTGATGGCTCGGCGTTAACTTTGGACATAGGATCTGGAAAACTCCTTTTCCTAGGGAATTGCGTCGGCGGTGCTGCGCCTTTTTCGCCTGCTATTTTCGCGCCGGGTTGCGTTTGCAAAGAAGAGGTGTCTCAGGAGCTGATCTATTATTACAGTCTGTGCCGCAAAAGAAAACATACTTTAACTCGAAGACGTGAATTTAGGAGGCGTGACTCGGTCATGACGTTCCACATACGCAGCAAGTGCGCCAGACCGCGAACTTCGGGTGAAGATTGCAGGGGGCCACCCTCCCAATTTTGAGATCGCCGGGGTTGCCGAATGTGAGTACGTCCGCGACCGGATAACAGCCCTGTTTAAACTGGCACCGTCGCGGATCCTTCGGGCATGACGTTATGAACTTTGGCCGCTTACGGGCAAATCAGCGAGTATGGCGTTGATCCTCTCCAAATCGACCGGCTTGCTCAAGTGCAGGTTGAAGCCCGCGTCACGGGCGCGGCGTTGATCATCGTCACGGCCGTAACCGGAAATCGCGACGAGACACACGCCGTTTAGTTCCTTTTCTCCGCGCAAATGGCGCGCAACCGCATAGCCATCAAACCCGGGCAGGCCGATATCGCACAGCACGATTTCGGGTCGAAACCGCCGTGCTCGCTCGAGGCCGTCCGGCCCGGTGTGCGCGACCTCGACCTGGTGGCCGGCCGCGCCAAAATACATCTGCAGGCTGCGCGCGGCCATGGGGTTGTCTTCAATAATAAGGATGCGTCGCCCTGGTGCGGTATTGCTGTTCAGGCCGGCGAAAGTGCCGCGAGGCTCCGCAGATTTTTGTGCGAGAGGCAAACGAACGGTGAACTCGGAGCCGCGGCCGAGTCCGTCGCTGCGGGCGCTGACCTCACCGCCGTGTAGTTCCACGAGACCTTTCACCAGCGCCAATCCCAATCCTAAACCGCCTCTGCTTCGGTCGATGCTGCGATCCGACTGCACGAATGGCTCGAATACGTCGCGCAAAATGTCCGGCTCTATACCAATTCCGGTATCCGCCACCGATAGAACGGCGCTCGCCCCCGGCGCGCCGAGGAGCCGCACGGCCACGCTGCCGCCACGGTCGGTGAATTTGTTGGCATTATAGAGGAGGTTGCCGACCACTTGTGCGAGGCGCGTGCGATCGCCCAAGACCCAAAGCGGCTCGACCGGCAGATGCGGGGTGAGTTGCAAGCCGGCTTCCTCAAAATGGCCTTTGTGATCGTCGACCGCATGTTCGACGATCTCGGTCAGATCACAGAGCTCGGTTTTCAATTTTATCTGCCCGCGGGTGATACGCGAAACGTCAAGCAGATCATCGAGCATGCGCGACATATGTTGCACCTGACGTGCGATCATCTCTCGCAGCTCCAGTAAGGTGGGCTCGGGCGGTCCTTTCCGCTTCAGCAGTTGTACGGAGGTATTGATAACTCCCAACGGATTGCGCAATTCGTGGCCCAACATCGCGAGAAACTCGTCTTTGCGGCGATCAGACTCACGCAGAGCTTGCTCGGCGCGTTTGCGCTCGGTGATATCTACGAGAACGGCAACGACGCCGAGCACTTCGCCGCGAGGACCGCGCTGCGGCTCAAAAGTGGCCGCGAAGTACCGCGCCCGGCCGTTTAGGAGAGGCCCGGCTATTTCGAAACTCACGCGTTCCCCAGTGAAGGCGCAGTCGAGTTGCGGGCCTACTTGCTCATAACATGCGCCGAGCACTTCGCTCATGCTCTTACCAATCACGGCGCCGGTGCCTGCGCTCAACCCGAGCAAATCACTGAATGCCGGATTGGCAAAGCTGAAACGCCGTTCGCTGTCGAGCACTAGCAGGCCAACTCGCGCGTGATCGGTCGCGGTGCGCATCAGCGCCTCGCTGGCGAGTAAAGCTTCTTCGATCGTTTTGCGCTCCGTGATATCGATATTGACACCGATGATGCGCAACGGCTTACCGTCTTCGTCGGCGAAGACCCTCCCTGAGCTCGCGATCCAGCGCAGGTCGCCAGTGGGTAGGAGGATGCGATACTCGTCACTGAGCGGGCTCTGCGTTGCAATCGCCTGTTGCACAGCCCTGACTGCATGAGCGACATCATCGGGGTGCAGCCGGCTGGCCCAGTCCTGATGGCTGCCGCCAAAACTGCCGGGCCTGAGTCCATAAAGTTTTTCTTGTGACGCGGACCACTTGACTTCGCCCGTCAGCAGGTCTCTTTCAAAGCTCCCGATATTTGCGGCCTCCTGCGCCAGTTCCAAACGCTCGCTTACGGCACGTAAGCGGGCTTCAACCCGGTCGCGTTCCTCCGAGTGTTGCCTGATTAGGCGGTTTGCCGATAAGAGCGTCTCTCGCACCGCTTCAATTTCGGCAACGCCGCTGGGAAGATAGGGAGCAGGTAAGGGCGCGCGCACAGCCGGCCCGGTGCCGAAGCCGAGGTTTTCGGCCATGAGAGCGAGAGAGCCGATCGACTTGGCGGTCCTCCCGCTGAGGATCCAAGCGATGGCAATACCGAGGGCTACCAGCGCCAAGCCGAAGAAACCGACGTAAACCAGCGATCGGCGAAAAGTTGCCTCGACCGCAGCCGCGGGGATTCCGATGGCTACGCTCCAACCGCTAAATGTCGAGCGGCTAAACGGCGTGTAAACATCCATACCCTCCAGAGTTGTGCCGTGGAACCATCCTTCGGGGGCGCGATCGAGGGCGGCACGCAAGCTATCGGCGGCGATCTGTCCGACAAAACGCTCCGGAGCGACGGTGCGCGCAATGATCCGCTGGTTTGCGTCGAGCACGACGCCGACCCAAGTCGGCGGCAGCCGCTGAGACGCGAGGAGCCCGTCGAGCGACCGGGGATCGACGATCGCCGTCAAAATGTACTTAAGAATACCTTGACGCAGGACAGGCACGCGCACCGTAAACGCCTGCCGGTCCACGAGAGGACCGCTCGACAGTTGTCCTACCGTGGCTTTTTTCGTTTCGAGCAATTCGCGGAAACTCCTAGATTCGGCCACGCGCGGAAGGGGCGTGCCAAATGGCCGCTGCAGATTGAGGACCTGTGCGCCGTTCGGAAGCGCCAGGTGCAGAGTGATCCAGCTGGGGTGGCTCTTCAGCACGCGGCTCGCGTCTTCATAGAATGCACGCAAGTCGTTCGAATCGATATGTTCCCATGTGGCCAGCGCTTCGAGGACTGTGATCGAGCTTCCAAGCTCCGCGTCGACGGCGGTCAGGAGCGCGCGGGTACGCTCGGTGGCACCGCGCTCAAAAGTGGCGCGCTCCTCCTGGCCCAGTCGAATCACCATAATGATCGCAAACAGGAGCAGCGGAGCCGTCGTCGCCAAAACGAGCAGGATCAAACGGGAGCGCAGAGATGCGGGATCACGCGAACGGCGGGAAAACCAACCGAAGTTCATTCCACGGGTCTCGTATAGCAGCGCCGTCTCAGCGAGAATCGCTCGTGTCGAGTTTCAACATCGCCGTTGTGACTCGAAAGAGGAGAAAATAGTTTTGAGTAGAACATGCGGGGCAGTTCGAGTCAACGACATCGAAGCAGGGCTCGACCCCCATTCGCGAGCTCTCGTAGACCTATCGCTATCGCTTAAACACAAAAAAATACTCGATTTGAAAACTACATTGCGATCATTCACTACCATCTGAGAACCGGGTAGCCTTGCGGCCAGGTGCTACCCCGCGCGCCAGCGGCCCTCAGCGCTCGAAAACGGCGGCACTATCTTGTAGAATCGCCGCCACTGGAACCGCCGTAAAAGGGTGTCATGTCGGCGCCTGGCGCAAGAGCTCGGTTGCGAGAGAATCGAGCAACTGAAGTGACATTTTCACAAATTATACCGTCCGATTTCATTTCGGCCAGAGAAAAAAAAACGGCAGGAGGGTGGGGGCGTAGGGATGGCGAGATTAAACAGACCCGCGCGAAACCGGCGAGCAAGGTTCAACTGAGCTTCTCAAGCATGTTGGCCGGTTTGACCCTCGCAAGGATTAGGACGGTCGCGGTGCTGCTTTTGCTACCGGCATGCGCTCCGCGGAGCGCCGCGCCGCCGGCCAAGAGAACTTCAGGAACTTATCACGTCGTTCGGCCGGGGGAAAATCTTTACCGCATCGGCAAGGCCTACGACGTCACTCATGAAGAGCTCGCGCGGGCTAACAACTTGCGCGATCCAGACCGAATCCGCGCCGGGCAAAAACTTTTCGTGCCGGGCGCCGCGCGACAACTACCCGTGGAACTCATCACTCCAACTTCCGTCATGACGGAACGAGAAGCGGCGGCCCCTCCGCGGGACTTGTCCATCGACGGGGCATTGGAGCCCATTTTCATGTGGCCCGTCAGCGGCGCCGTAAATTCGCCATTTGGCCCCCGGGGCGCCGGCTTCCACGACGGCATCGATATCGCGGCGCCGGCAGGTACCCCAATCCGTGCTATTGATGCCGGAGAGGTCATCTACAGCGATCAATTGCGCGGCTACGGCAATATGGTGATTATCCGCCACAGCGCCGGCTTCGTCTCGGTCTATGCTCACAACGAGAGAAATTTCGTTATCCAGGGACAGCGGGTCTCCCGAGGTGAAACCATTGCTCGTGTCGGCAGCACCGGCAGGGTCACCGGTCCCCATCTGCATTTCGAAATCCGCCGGAACAACAAGGCGGAAGATCCCCTCAGTCACATGCCGCGGTTGTGTTGCGTAGGCCCTGCCGATAATTTGCTCCCATAGAGAGGAGAACCCAATGAAGGATTTGGCACAGATCCGTAACGACGTGATTGGCAGTTTACTTCGGCCGGCGAAACTAAAGGAGGCCCGGACCCGTTACGATGAAGAGAAAATTTCATTGTCCGAGCTACGGAGCATCGAAGACGAGAGCATCCGTGAGGCCGTGGTTTTACAAGAGCAGATCGGCCTCGGCGTCGTCACGGACGGGGAATACCGCCGCCTCAACTTCCAAGATAGCTTCGGCGAGTCGGTGACGGGTTATGACGCGGGAAGACCCAGTTTGCGTTTTTACGAAAAGCGGGTTGAGGGCGGGACCCCGCTCAGGCGCTGGGAGATTCCCGACACGGGCGAGACAAAGGGAACTGCCGTCTCGCAGCGGCGACCGGTCTTCGAGAAGATCAAATTAGCGCGAAATGTGCCCTTGGAAGAGTTTCAGTACCTCCGCAACGTCGCGCAAAAACCCTGCAAGGTGGCGCTCATTGGTCCTGATCGGATTGCGCAGCGTTTCGATTGGCAAAACTCTAAAACCGTGTATTCGGGCCTTGATGAATTCGTCGCGGACGTGGTTAAAGTAGAGCGCGAAATCATTGGCGGGCTGGTCGACGCCGGCTGCCGCTACATACAGATCGACGCACCGGGTTACACGGCCTACGTCGATCCGCCCTCGCTCGAAATGATGCGCGCTCGTGGCGAAGAGCCTCAGGAAAACTTCAGTCGCTCCTTGGCCGCCGACAATCAGATGCTTGCGGGTTTTGACGAGGTCACTTTCGGGATTCATCTCTGCCGTGGCAACCAGCGCAGCATGTGGCATCGCGAAGGGACCTATGATGAGATCGCCGAGCGCCTGTTGAACGAACTCAAATATGACCGCTTTTTGTTTGAATACGATACACCGCGCGCGGGCGGGTTCGAACCCTTACGTTTCTTGCCCAAAGGAAAAGTCATAGTTCTCGGTCTAGTCAGTACGAAAGTACCGCAGCTCGAAACCGTGGAGGGTCTGAAGCGACGCATCGATGAAGCGGCGAAATACGCGCCCCTCGAACAAATAGCCGTCAGTCCGCAGTGCGGCTTTTCCTCGGACGTCGTGGGAAACCTCATCAGCATGGACGATCAAAAAAGAAAACTCGAAATCGTGGTCGAAACCGCGCGCCAGGTGTGGGGCTAACTTGACGCAAACCATGGGCGAGTTGTCGAAGTCCCCTTATCAGGGGTTTACGCCACCTGGAATTCACCAGTGAAAACTATTCACGGTGACCGTGAATGCCAGAGTTGAAACACAGATTTCGTTAAATTATTAGCGCTTCGCTTTGTGGATCAAAAACATGAATTTTGTCAGTTGGCGCGGTCAGTGTGACTTGGCTGTCTAGGGCGGGCTCTGTCTCGGTCCTGCAGGCCGCAACGATGTCCTGGGCACCCGTTTTCAAGTGAATGAGAGTTTCCGCACCCAATGGCTCAATGATGTGAATCACGCCCTGGAGGCGGCCTGCGCTACTGTCGAGCGGCGGCGCGCCCAATGCTAGGTGCTCCGGGCGTAAGCCGAGAGTCACCTGACGCTCGCACTGCGCGGCCAGCGCGGCTGACTGTGGCTCACCCAAAGGTATGTCCACGCCTTCCGCTCGCAAGCGCAATGTATGACCGCTTCTAACGACGTCCACCGTGAGGAAATTCATCGACGGCGCGCCGACAAAGCCGGCGACGAACAAGTTGGCAGGTTTGTTGTACAGCTCCAGCGGCGTACCGCGCTGCATGATGATACCTTGCTTCATCACCACCATTTGATCGGCCAACGTCATAGCTTCCACTTGATCATGGGTGACGTAGACAATCGTCGTTGCCAGCCGCCGATGCAGTTCCTTGATTTCGGCGCGCATGCGGATGCGCAGTTTTGCGTCCAGATTGCTCAGCGGTTCGTCAAACAGAAACACGGCGGGCTTGCGCACCATGGCACGGCCCATGGCCACCCGTTGGCGCTCGCCACCCGAAAGTGCTGCCGGCCTGCGGTCGAGCAATTGCGAAAGCCCCAGCTGGTCCGCAGCCTCTCTGACGCGGCGGTCGATTTCATCGCGCTCGAGTTTCCGCAAGCGGAGGCCGATGGCCATGTTCTTGTACACGTTCATGTGGGGATAGAGCGCGTAATTCTGAAACACCATCGCGATATCCCGATCTTTAGGGGCCACCCCATTGACTTTGCGCTCCCCAATGTAAATTTCCCCCTCGCTGGGCTCCTCGAGCCCAGCGATGAGGCGCAAAGCAGTGGTTTTGCCGCAGCCCGAAGGTCCAACCAACACCACAAAGTGCTTGTCGGGAATCGCCAAGTCAATCTGATTGACCGCCGCCTCCGCGCCAAAGCGCTTGGAAACCCCTTTGAGAAGAACTTCAGCCATGATTGCTAACAGGCGAGGGCTAGCCTCTGCTTTACCTTCTTAAGACTGAGAATAACTATGAGAAGCCACTCGAGCCACTGCCAAAGCATAACCGATCACAGTGCACTTACGAAGCGGCCAGTGCTTGCTCAGTTCTCTTTTTTAGTGTTACCTGCGATCTATGGCACCCGACATTGCAGCCATTCGCCAGGCGATCCGCGAAATCCCCGACTTCCCCAAGCCGGGAATCGTCTTCAAAGATATCACCCCGCTGCTTGCGGACGGACAGCTGTTCCGCCAGACCATTGACGCTTTGGCAGAGCGTTATCAAGACCAACAAATCGACACCGTGCTGGGAATCGAGTCGCGAGGATTTATCATAGGATCCGCGTTGGCTTACAAACTCGGCGCCGGATTTTCAGTCGTGCGCAAGCCCGGGAAGTTGCCCTACGAAACCCATAGTGCCACCTACCAGCTGGAATACGGCACAGACAAGTTGGAAATTCACGTGGACGGGTTGTCCAAGAACGCCCGGGTCGTGATCGCTGATGATCTCATCGCTACCGGCGGCACGGCCAAGGCGACGGCGGAGTTGGTGACAAAGCTCGGCGGCACGGTGGTCGAATGCGCTTTTGTCATCGAGCTGGCATTTTTAAACGGGCGCGATAGACTCAAGCCTCACGGGGTGTTTTCGCTGCTGCAATACGACTCCGAATAGTTGCTCCGGCCGGACAGCTTTCCTTGACATCCTTCGGCGTTGCACTATAAGTAAACTAGCCTCGCTATAAGTGTGAAAGTTCCTGACTTGACACGATAATCTTTCGAGCGGCTAAGCTCGAATGAGTCGCTAAATAATTCATGAAACGAATCGAAGAAATGTCGCTCTGGGAGCGGCTCTACATTCCTGAAATTATCCGGGGTTTGTGTGTCACGGGATACCGG
>DATACQ010000977.1:0-9037 GCA_036258955.1 Binatia bacterium | reverse complement strand
CGAGACCCTCCTGGGGATCAGGCTTGTTTGGTCCTCATCCAGCAAGTCATGGAATCGGTATGCAAAAGACGTTTCTACTAAAATTCTTTCATGAGCCTAATATAAGGCTTGTTTCTCGGACCAAATCTCGTAAGTAATCCGGGTTAGTTCGTTCAGCGGCCGGAAAATAAACGGCGCGCGTCCGTCTTCCCGTCGCAACAATTCCGAGCTCGTACTTGAGCCCAACTGTTGCAGCTCTGCGGTTCTGCAAATTAGCCCTGCGACGCTCCATCAGAGATCCTTCGCCCGTGAGAGACGTTTCTAGCAGTGGTGCGTCTTTTATGTTTAATTTACTTTTCGTGCGGGGAGATTCGATAAGTACGTGATTGTCTAACGAGGAACAGGAGGAATTATGCGGTTAAAATCTCTTATGCGGCGGTCGCTGGCGGTGGGGGCCGTATTGTTACTGTCATTGACGTATGCGGGCGGTTTGCGCCAGATTCAGGCGCAGGATGCGCCCTCTGAAAGTAAGAAAATAGTCCCCTTCGTGCCAACACCGCAGGAGGTCGTCGATAAGATGATCGAACTGGGCGGGGTTAAAAAGGGCGACACGGTTTATGATCTTGGTTCCGGCGACGGCCGCATAGTGATCACCGCCGCCAAGAAAGGCGCCCGGGCCGTCGGCTTCGAAATTGACCCGGACCTGCTAAAGGAATCTCGCGAGAATATCAAGAAAGCCGGCGTTGAGAACTTAGCTGAGATTCGCCAGCAGGATATCCTGACGGTAGACCTCTCTCCCGCCAACGTTGTGACCATGTATCTCCTGCCCGATGTTAATCTGAAACTAAAACCCAATGTTTTGAAGCAGATGAAACCCGGTTCGCGCGTGGTTTCTCATGCTTTTGACATGGGTGACTGGAAGCCAGACAAAACCGAAAAAGTAAACGGCCGGACTATTTATCTCTGGATCGTTCCCGGTAAAAAGTGAAGACGCCGTCTTCTAAGTTGGCCACTGTCAGGAAGCTGTTGCTGATTGCCGGCGCGTTGCTCGTACTTGTAGCGCCTCTGGCTTTGCTCAAACACGAGCCGCGCGCCGCGGCGCCCGAAGCTGTGCTGGTTCTTTCACGTTATCTCAAAGCGAGTTACGCCCGCGACTATACTCAAGCCTATCGCTTTATCTCCGCCAAGGACCAAGAGCTCAAGCCCGAAGCCGTCTACGTGCGCGAGCGCGGCGCCTTTACCGGCTTTACTTTGGTTGCCGCGCGAAAGTTAGCCGAAGAGATTAGCATCGAGCCGGCTGAGATTACGCCGGCAGGAGATCGGACGAAGATTCGGGTTGCGGTTAAGCTTCCCGATGCGCAGAGCCTTTCTACGCTGCTGCTAGATTGGGACGAAGAAAAGCTCAACGCGCTTCCGGCAGTGGAGCAGCGAAAGATCCTTTCTGCCATCGATCAGCTAAGGCGCAGCGGCCGCATGGAGATGATAGAGGGAGAAGAAGAATTTGTCCTGATTAGAGAAGACGACGCCTGGCGGCTCGCGCTGGATTGGGACGCTGCTCTGCGGGTGAGCCTCGCCGCTGCTGTGCCGCCAAGCGGGCTTATTGAAGCGGAACCGGTAGTCAAAGAAACCATGGTAAAATCGAGCGAGCCTTTTCGGATAAGCTATAAGGTAAGCAACCGATCCAATAGGCCGCTGCGCACCCGAATCGTTCATCATGTCGAGCCACACGAGCTAAGCGATTACCTGGACATCGTCGAATGCGCTCTGCTATTGCCGACGCTGATCGAACCGGGGCAGCAAGAGGAGTATTCTACAACGTACTTAGTGCGCGGCGATTTGCCGGAAAGTGCTCGCGAATTCAACATCACCTATGAGTTCAAGATCGACTCTTAGTTGGTTTAGTTGCGTGTCCGATGGACCGTTTTTGGATTCCGCGGAAGCGGGAATCTGTAAGGCCACGTCGCGACCCGCCCTTACACCTGGATTCCGCCTCGCGCTTGCTCGCGAAAGCGGCGATCACGCCAGCTTGCCCGGAATGACTCTGAATTTTATGCTGCGAATTTTAACTTCGCTGTTTATCGTAGCCTGCACTTGCGCCTCTACGTTTGCGCACTTACCAATTCCGCCAAAGAAAAGTGATGCGGGACGCCGAGTAGTGCAAAAACCGGTGGGAAACGCTAGCCTCATCGATCAGACCGGGAAAAAATTTCAGCTCAACGACGCCAAAGGTAAAGTTGTTATAGCCACATTCGTCTACACGAAGTGCCCAGATGTCTGCCCTTTGTTCACTGCAAAATTTGCATCGATCCAGCGCACGCTGGAAGGCGCAGAGAAAGGCCGCAAGCCAAACAACGATAAGCAGAGTGTAGACTACCTGCTGCTGACCATCACCACCGATCCGGAGTACGATACGCCGGCGCAACTCAAGTCTTATGCTTATCACTTCAAGCCCGACTTCTCTCGGTGGCTTTTTCTCACCGGCCCAAAAGAGGAGCTGGCGAAGGTTTGGGCAGATTTTGGCGTCCATGTGCGCAAGGCCGCCGATGGCCATGTGCAACACACCGCGCTGACGACGCTGATTGACCGCCGGGGCGTGCGCCGGGTCGATTATTATGGGGATAAATGGCAGGAAAAAGAACTTCTCAGAGATCTGTTTTCGCTGGCCGAGCGCGGCCAACCAGCGGACTAGCGGCTCGTTCCGCCGTCGGCGCTGCTGCCCTGATACTATTGTTCGCATCGGGCGGCGCCACCAATGACCAAGGAATTTTGGAAGTTCGGGTCAAGGACCACCGAGAAGCGATCGGCGATTTTTCACGTTTCACAATTAAGCTTGCCGCAATCGGCATAAGCTCCGCAACCGGTCTGGCTTTCTGGAGGACCGGCTGGCGTGCATTGACCCCCTCCCTCCGGTCCATTGATTTGACCCAATACACGGGCAAGCAAAGCGTCGCCGTTTTCACCGGTATGGTTGACACGGGCTCCTTTGACGCTGTCCGGCTCGATATTGCCGCCATCGATGCGGTTTTGAAGAAAGGCGGGGGTCCAGCATCGATTAAAAATTCTTTGATGCCGATCAAATTGTCTTTCTCCATCGAGCCTCAGCAAAAGACCGTGATCGTTCTTGACCTGGTGGTGCTTGATATGTCGGACCACCCGCCGCGCGGGTACGAGCTCGGCATCAAGGGTTACGAGCTCTACAGGAACGGCAAATTGATTGATAGAGTGCCGCCGGCTTAGGCCTCCGGCACGGTGCAAGTGCCCGCACTAGTCAGACCTTGTTCCAACTCGGCGCGGCACTCTAAGCCGGCCACTAACTGCCTTTCTGTTTTCCGTAATGCTCCCACATCCTTGACTTCAAATCTCATTTCAATATAGTGACCCCACTTATTTGAAGTCCCCAGAGGCGAGGTGTTATTCACCGGCCACCAGAACATAAGCCGATCCGCGGGTTTCACCCTGGATCGGCTTTTCCATTTTGGCCGGCTTCCAACCACTCTTGCGAGTCGCAGAAAAGAAGCAACAATTCTTCGTCGCTTCGGAGTGGAGGACTTTATGCAATCCATTCCGCGAAATGCAAAGAAAGGGAAGTTCAAAATGAAAAAGCTTGTCTTGAGTTTACTCTGCCTCGTTGGCTTCAGCGCGAACGTACATGCACAAGCGGATTTTTATAGAGGCAAGACTCTCCGAGTGATCATAGGATACTCCGCCGGGGGGACCAATGATTTGTGGGCGCGCGCTGTCGCGCGTTTTTGGGGCAAGTACATTCCTGGAAATCCCGATGTCATCGTGCAGAATATGCCGGGTGCCGGCACGATGGTTGCCGCCAATTACATCTATAGCGTTGGCAAACCCGACGGGCTGACGGTCGGGCTGATCGCTCCTGGTCTATTCTTCAATCAGATCGGCGGCCAAAAGGAAGTCAAATTCGACTGGGCGAAGTTTGCGTGGATCGGATCGCCGGAGGGGACGAGCGAAATGCTGTCGATGCGCTCGGACACTCCGTTTAAGACCCTGGATGACATTCGCAAAGCGACGGTACCGCCCAGGTGCGGCACGACCGGACTCGGAACACCGGGCCATTACTTTCCCCGCCTGCTGGAAGAGGTCCTCGCACTGAAATTCGATCTCGTTACGGGCTATCCTGGAGCTTCCGAGATCGACCTCGCGATTGAGAAGGGCGAGGTTCAATGCCGCGCGGGCACAACCAGTGCCTTTTTCGGCCGGGAACCCGGCCGCACCTGGGCCAAGACTGGATTTGTCCGGTTGCTTGTTATCGGCGGACCCAAACGGGAGAAACGGGCACCGGATGTGCCGACGATCTGGGAGTTCCTGGAAAAGCACAAAACGCCGGAGTCCGGCAAACGCCTCACGACGCTGCTTCTATCGCCGGGTTCATTTGGCCGGCCGATCGTCGGCGGCCCCGGGATCCCCGCTGAGAGGACCAAAATGCTGCGCGATGGCTTTATGAAAGCGATGGCGGATCCCGAACTCTTGGCCGAAGCGGAAAAGCGCGGCTGGGAGCCGGACCCGGTTAGCGGAGAGACGCTCGAAACCTTAGCGCGCGAGGTAGTGTCGCAACCGCCCGAGGTGATTGCGCGCATGAACGTTGTGTTAGGCAAGTAGGTACTGCGCAACTAGTCCCTACCGGGCCCGCTGGCAAGACCGTTGAAATCCTGCGGGCCGCATCGCAACGAAAATCCCTGGGGGAGACGTCGTAACCTACCCCTGCACATACGATTTGCGCCCCTCGGGCTTTCGTTTGTCCGCACCCCCCTACACAAACGATATTGAAACCGATAAAATCGTCTCTGTTCGGTTTCCCGCGTCATGAATCATTCCAGAACAAGTCTCATTTTATTGGCCGCGACGGTGGCTGGATTGGGAATACTGGTGGGGACGTTTCTGTGGCTGAAGCTCGCGCCGCACCCGCAGATGTCCGGCTCAAACGCCCCGGCTCTGGGAGGCTTGAACAACTACGGCGCTGTGCCGCAATTTACGCTGATCGAGCGTTCGGGCCGGAGCTCGACATTGGCTGATATGCGCGGCAAGGTCTGGATTGCCGATTTTATCTATACAACCTGTACCGATACTTGCCCCATGCAAAGCGCTGCCATGAGCAGGCTTCAAGAGAAATTTGGCGCTCAAGCGGACCTCCAGTTCGTTTCCTTCACCGTAGATCCCGAGCGGGATACGCCCGACGTATTAGCGCGCTACGCCGATCGTTTCAAAGCAAGCGCGGATCGCTGGCTGTTTCTAACCGGCGACAAGGAAGAGATCGCACAATTGGTGCAGGAGGGATTTCGCTTAAGCGCCGCGGCGGTGACCGACCCAACGAGCAACGAAAGCGTCATCCTGCACAGCCCTAGATTCGTTCTCATTGACCGGAAAAACCAAATTCGCGGTTACTACGATAGCCGCGACAGTACGGCGCTCGAGCGCTTGAACAAAGACGTCGAAACACTACTCTTTGCTGAAGGAATCCGCTGAAATGGCCCATCCAGCCAGAGATAAGAAAGTCAAAGCTAAACCGGTTGAGCAGCGCTTAACGCAAGACGGTCCCAATTGGCCGATACTTGCGCTGGCTGTGATCGGCATGGGTCTGACAGGATACTTGACGTATTCCGCCTGGGCCGTGAAGCAGGTAGCGGGTTGTGTCGAAGGCAGTGCTTGCGACGTCGTTCTCAGCAGCCAGTGGAGTAGCCTTTTTGGCCTGCCAACATCGTTCTGGGGCTTTCTCACTTACGCTTTGCTTGCCGCTATAGCTTGGAACAAACGCACGGCAGCGCAGTGGAAGGCCGCCTGGTTTGTCGCCCTTTTTGGCGTACTCTACAGTGTTTATTTGACGGCCGTTTCCTTTTACGTGCTGGAAGCCGCCTGTCCATACTGTTTGACATCTTTGGGTTTGATGGCCGCGATATTCGCCATTGCATTTTTCCAACGGCCGGCGCGAATGGCCGGATTCAGCTGGGGACCATGGCTAGCCAAAAGTGGAGGGACCGCCTTAGTCCTGATTGCCGCCTTGCACTTACATTACGCTGGCTACTGGGGCAAAACAGCAGCTGCGGAAGACCCGTGGATTCGGGGCCTGGCAACCCATCTGGCCAAGATCGACGCCAAGTTCTACGGCGCGTCATGGTGCCCGCATTGTAAACAGCAAAAGGAGATGTTCGGCGGCTCCGCTGACCGGGTCCCCTATATCGAATGCAGCCCGGGTGGGCCGCGGGGACCGGTGGCACAGGCTTGCAAGGATGCGCGCATTGAGAGTTATCCTACCTGGATCATCAATGGGCAGCGCTATGACGGAACGCAAACTTTGCAGGCACTGGCTCAGTTTAGCGACTACAAACATGCGGGAGGCAAGCCATGAACCCGCGTACTCTGGAAACGCTGCTCATCTTAGCGCTCATTGTCTTGATCCGCCCGCCGGCTGGAGCCGATCCAGCGAAATATCCCCAATTCGCGCAACAGAGCCTGTCAGAGGACGTTAAGCCTGAGTTCATCTCGGTCGACACCCTGGCAGCCGATCTCAAAAAAGGCGCAAAACCTCTGATCGTTGACGTGCGCTCGGACGAGGAGTTCCGGGAAGCGCACATTGCGGGCGCGGTCTCCGCTCCGCTGGAGCATTTCCGCGATCACATCAAAAGCATTCCAAGAGATCGCGTCACGATTTTGTATTGAGCTTGCCCTCACCACCTCGCCAGTTTGGCGTACGGCATGCTGCACAAAGAAGGCTATCGGAACATGAAGGTTCTCGACGAGGGAATTATCGGCTGGCACCAGCAGGGTTATCCGCTGGAGGGGACACGGTTCCCAAAACGCTAGTGATGGCGGGCAAACGTGCAGTGGTGCTTCTCAGCGGCGGCGTTGACTCGTTCACGGCTGCCGCTATCGCGCGCCAACAAGGCTTCGAGACTCATGCCCTCACATTCCGCTATGGCCAGAGACATGAATGCGAACTCGAGGCGGCCCAGAGAGTTGCCGCATTTCTCGGTGCTGCATCCCATCGGATCCTTGAGTTCGACTTGCGCGCCATCGGCGGTTCGGCGCTGACCGACAGCATTGAGGTTCCCAAAGGACGTAGCATCGGCGAGATGGCCCATGGCATTCCCATCACTTACGTTCCGGCGCGCAATACGATCTTTCTCTCCTTCGCTCTCGCTCTGGCGGAACGCCTGGAGGCCGAGAATATCTTCTTTGGCGCCAACCAATTGGACTACAGCGGTTATCCCGACTGCCGCGATGAGTACATTCGCGCTTTCGAGAGGATGGCTAATCTTGCTACCCAGGCAGGGGTCGAACGCCGCAGTCAGATCAAGATTAATGCGCCTCTGATTCACATGTCCAAGGCACAAATCGTCAAACAAGGAGTGGCACTGGGCCTGGACTACGCGCTCACGTGGAGTTGCTATGATCCCCAGCCGCATGGCCGCGCCTGCGGCTTGTGTGACAGCTGCCAAATAAGAATAGCTGGATTCGCGGCCGCAGGTGTACTCGATCCGATTCCCTACGCCGTTTAGGGCTGACGTTTAAGATTCAAAGTTAGAATAGGCAAGAGGCATGACGTGTTAGCGGCGCAGCATGCTGCGCCCGCGCCTATTTTCAGACCGACATTGAACCATTCGGCAAGCTGTGGGCGTAGATTGAACTTTGACAGGCGAAGCCAATTGAGCCTGGAACTTTGAACCGCTTGATAGCTACATGCTGCCTGAACCCTTCACGCCAAAGTTTTTGAGCCAGCTCGAAACGCTGCGCTTGCGGACGCGCAAAGAGTTTCTTGGCGGCCACTCCGGCGCTTACAACTCGCCCCGGCGCGGCACCAGCTTGGAGTTCGCCGATTACCGCCGGTACGCTCCCGGCGACGATCTGCGCTACCTCGATTGGGGCATTTACGCGCGCAGTGACCGACTTTACGTCAAGCTTTTTCGCGAAGAGGTTGACCTGTTCGTTTATCTTTTCATCGACGCCAGCGCATCTATGGCGTTTCCTTCGGTGCGTGAGAAATATCTTCCGGCAAGCCACCTGGCAGCGGCGTTTGCATACGTCGTTTTGGCCAACCAGGATCATGTAAAAGTCCATCTCCTGGGGGGAGGGTCGGGCGCGAGCGCATCGCCCTTTTACCGGGGACGCCGCAGAATGGTGGACTGCGTGAACTTTACGGCGTCCGCCACGCCCGGCGGAGCTCTGGATATGGCAAGTTCGCTAGCTCAACACCTGCAGAAGTTGCGGCGCCCTGGTAAGGCCATCCTGATCTCGGATTTTTTGATGCCCACGGCATCCTATCAGAACGGCTTGAATGTCTTGCGCGCTTTGAACCTAGATATAGCCGTTATTCAGGTGCTCACTCGCGCCGAGGTGGAACCGCCCTTCGAAGTTGGCGGTGTGAGGGTCGTGGATAGCGAGACCGAGGCCGAGATCAATTTGCATTGGGACAATCGGGCGCGCCAAAGATATCAATCAAAGCTGGCGCAGCATAATTCCGAAATCCGCAGTTTTTGCCACCAAAGCGCCATTCACTACTCACTCCATGTAACCGATCGTGATTTCGCTGAGTTCGTGTTCGCGACCTTACCGGCCATCGGGCTGTTCAAGTAAATGGAATTTCTCAATCCCAGCGCGCTTTACGGGCTTTTCGCTCTGCCCCTTCTTTTGATTCCTTACCTTATGCGCCGAAAGCCGCGTCGTTACATCTTCTCGAGCTTGTATATGTTCACTGCGCTGGGCGTTAATCCGAGCGCGCGTCCGCTTAAGCGCTTGCGTTTGCCGCTCATTTTCTTCTTGCAATTGTTGCTTCTGGCGCTGATGGTACTCGCCTTGGGCGGGCCGGGTTGTAAAAACCGGCTCGCTTAAGGCGAGTACCATCAACGCCAGAAGCAACAATTGCAAGAAGAAAATGAGCGGCAAACGCAAGCGTTTAAGCGGACGCGCGCTCGGATTAACGCCCAGCGCAGTGAACATATACAAGCTCGAGAAGATGTAACGATGCGGCTTTCGGCGCATAAGGTAAGGAATCAAAAGAAGGGGCAGAGCGAAAAGCCCGTAAAGCGCGCTGGGATTGAGA
>DATACQ010000976.1:0-4960 GCA_036258955.1 Binatia bacterium | reverse complement strand
ACCATCTTGTTCACCAATCCAACATCCTTCTGGGATAAATAAATGACTGATTTCCCCTGGACATAACGGTGCATGGCGGTCCCTGGTACGAACGCGGAGCTCTGGCCGCCGTAGCGCTCCCAAATTTTCTGAGCTTCAAGGCTTGTCAGGAACGCGGCGAAGAGATGGGCTGCATGCGGGTGAGGCGAGCCTTTAAGCACGCCGGCATGATACGCGGGAGAAATAATCGGTTGGATCTGCGCGTGCGCCAGTGCGCTTCCGGTGGTCTTCGTGCGATGGATAAAGCTGTCAGTAAGAGTCGATGTCAGAAGAATTTCGCCAATCTCCAGCCGCGTAACCAGCTCCGCCAGCTTGCCTGGAAGCGGGTCCTGCTTGGCCAGCGCGCGCACAAAATTCATGAATTTCTCTTCGCCCCATTGAATCGCCAGAAAGTCGATTTGTCCGCTAGCTGTCGGAACTCCGATCTTGCCCCTCCATTTGGGATCGAGGAGGTCTTCCCACTTTTTTGGCGCGTCCTTCTCGGACAACGTTTTGGGATTGTAAGCCGGAAGCACGATCTGGTTGGCGATCGAAACCGTTCCGTTATCGTAGTGAACCGTCCGTGGGTCGATGCCCAGCGTCCGGTAATCGTACGGAACGTGAAGCTTTCTTTGCCACAACGGCCCGTGAAGAGCGTCGATGATGACCATGAGATCCCACTCCGGAGGCACGCCCGTGGCGCCGTGAGAAACAAGCTTACCAACATCGGCAGTCATGCTGCCGGAGGGAACATAGTTGACTTGAATGTTGGTTTTGAATTTCTGGTTAAACGCCTGCCCGAGCTCTTTGGCGCCTGCCGAAGTTAGGGTTGACGGCGCATAGAAACTCACGGCGCCTTCACGCTTAGCGGCCGTCACGAGGTCTTCAATTGAAGCGGCGGAAGCATGAGGCAGACCGAGCGCGGAACTCAGGAGAAAAATCCACGCAAAAGCAAGGCAAGAGATAAGAAACATCAACGCTCCTTACGCCGTATGATGGCAAGAACTAGCGTAACCAACAGTCCGCTGTCAACCTGAGCAGATCTATTTGGGCAATGAGCGATTCAGCAAATCTCTCAAGGTTCGCTTGAAAATCTAATCGGTGTGTTGGTGGACGGGAGTTTTCCCAATCGGCGCTCTTGTCACCGTGTTTTTTCTCACATAAGATCGCGCCTGAAATTCTTTCGGGAGAGATGGTGCGATGATCCTTGATGGCACGATCGATCTGGATGTCCCGGTTCAAAAGGCCTTGGATTTTTTGATCGACATCAATAAATTTGCTACCTGCTTGCCGGGTATCGATGAAGTGAATCAAATTGACGACAAAACTTTCGACGGTATTATCTCGGCCGCTGTGGGGCCGATATCGGGGAAGTTCAACTTTCGCTCAACGATACTTGAAAGCCGACCGCCGGAGCAGATGATCGTTCGTACGGAGGGTACGGATACTGTGACTAAAAGTACGGTGAACGCCGACATGACCGTGGACCTGCGGCCCGTCTCTGAAACAAAATCACAGATGGGTTACAAAGCGGACGTGAAGATCAAAGGACGGTTGGGTATTTTGGGTGACATGGTGCTTAGGGCTACTGCGACCTTGATCCTTCAGGAGTTTACCAGGCGTTTGCACAAAGGACTTGCCGAACAAGCGTAAGCACAGGCTTTGAAAATGGCCACCTGCTTCGTTGCGCTCGCCCGATTTCGCGTCAACGTACAAGAAGAGTACGCCTCCGCTCATCGGTTTTCGCGCGCCTGGCATCTGAACCCCTTTTCAAAGCCTGAAGAGGGAAAATTTGTTAATTACGGGAGAAGGAGTAATGGCAGAGCAGAAGTATGATGTGATCGTCGTCGGGGGTGGGTCGGCGGGTTGCGTCGGCGCCACGCGGCTTTCTGAAGATCCGGATCGCCAAGTCCTGTTACTGGAAGCCGGTCCCGATCCATGGCCCTTGCCGGAATTGGTCGCGAATGCATCCATGCAAACGCGCTTATTGCTGGAGTCCGATTTCGTGTCAATGTTTCCAACCCAACGTCACCTCGACGGCAGCACTTATTATGCTCTCGCCGGGCGAGTCATGGGCGGCGGCTCGTCAGTTAACGTGATGTCAGTCCTGCGCCCGCAGCGTTACGATCTCGACCAGTGGGTCGCGGCCGGAAATCCTGATTGGAGTTACGAGCGCTGTTTGCCGTTCATGAAGAAGATCGAATCGGATCAGGATTTTCCTGACGATCCGATCCACGGTAAGGATGGCCCGCTTTACGTAAAGCGCCATTTTACTTTGGATATGGATATGTCCCCGCCGGTGAAAGCGTTTCTCGATGCGGCCTATAGCATGGGCTTGCCGAAATGTCCGGATCTCAATGTCGCGGAGCCTTACGGTGTGTGCGCGTCGCCCTACAATATAAAAGACGGGAAGCGCCAGTCCGCGGTGATCGCTTATCTAAATCAGGCGCGCGGCCGCAAGAATTTGACGATCATTGATCAGGCGACAGTTCATACTCTAAAGCTTTCTGGCAGAAAAGCCGAAGGTGTGAACTATGAAAAGGACGGCCAGATGCACACCGTTCTGGGCGGTCAAGTCCTTCTCACGTCGGGCGTTTACGGTTCGCCGCAAATTCTGATGCTGTCGGGCATTGGGCCGTCAACCGAACTCAAAAAACACGGGATTGCGGTAGTGCACGAGTTAAAAGGGATCGGGGAAAACTACCAAGATCATCCAGTGGTGTTCATGACCTATGAAGGAGCCAGGGACTTCAGCGAAGACTGGGTGATTCCGCGCTTTCGGTTGATCATTCGCAAAAATCCTATCAGCGAGGCCGCCAATTTTCACATCAATATGCGGCCGCCGACGGTGGTGACCGGCCTCAAGCGCATGCTGCCGATATCGGCGCATTTACTCGAGCAGCGCAACCGTGGTCGGGTGTTTCTCCAGAGCGCCGACCCCCACGATCAGGTCGGCATTGACTCCTGCATGCTCGAACATCCTGAGGATTTGAAAGCCATGGTCGAAGCGATGCAGTTCATCGATGAGCTGGTGCATCAGCCACCGACTCGCGAGTTCTATGGGCCGCTTATTCAGCCGGGACCGGGCGAAGATTGGAGCGCATTCGCGCGAAAAACTTACGACAGCTATCATCACGGTGTCGGCACTTGCAAAATGGGGCCCGCGTCGGACCCGATGGCGGTGGTCGATCAGCGGCTACGGGTCCATGGAATGCAGAATCTATGGGTCGGCGATGCTGCGATTATGCCCGTGGTCAGCCGCGCGAACACAAACTTGACGTCGATCATGATCGGCGAGCGACTCGCCGACTTCGTCCAGGAGGTCGCCTAGCGAGGGGTTCAAGGTTCAATGTTCAAAGTTCAATGTTCCGGAAACCGGAGGCACTTTGAACGAAACTTTGAACCTTGAACTTTGAACGTTGAACCGAACACTGGAGGTGCCTATGGCTGATTACCCGCTCTCTGCCGACGCGATCAAACAGGAATATAAGCGCGCCGGCATTCATTTCGTCGTCGCTTTGCCGGATCGGGTGACGAGTCATTATCTACTGAAGGGGTTGCTTGCCGATCCTCAATTTAAAGTGGTTCAGGTCTGCAAAGAAGATGAAGGGGTGTCGATCTGTGCCGGACTCTATGCGGCGGGGCAGAAGTCGATCTTGATGATGCAGTATACAGGTTTGCTGGACTCCATTAACTCAATCCGCGGCATCGCGGTGGAGGGGGAGTTCCCCGTTTGCATGGTCGTCGGGCTCCTGGGTAAGGAACCTGACGTAGCGCCAATGAAGTCTAAGAAGTACGGCGTCAAGATTATCGAGCCGATTCTCGACACGATGGGAGTTGAGCACCATCTGATCGAGAATGATGCCGACGCGAAGGGTATCGCGTCGATCATTGAAAAGGCCTTTGCTAATTCATCGCCGACGGCGATCCTAATCGGAAGGGAGCCGCGCTAGCCATGATGAAGCGAGATGAAATGTTGAAAGTTTTTGCGCGACAACGCAAAGACGAGATCGTTGTGGCGGTCTACATGGCCGCGCAGGAACTCACTTACATTTCCCCCAATGACTTGAATTATACGTATGTTGGCGCCATGGGACAGGGTTCATCGCACGCTTTAGGTCTGGCGCTGGGCCGCCCGGACAAGAAAGTCGTTGTCTTTGATGGTGATGGTAGTTTGCTGATGAATCTTGGCAGCTTGGTGACCATCGCTAACCAAGCTCCCAAGAACTATATCCATTGCTTGTGCGAGAACGGCTGTTATGAGACTAACGGCTCGGTCTTGACTCCACGGTCCGGCCAGATCCGTTTCGCGGAGTTTGCGAAGACCGCCGGATACCGCAAGACTTACGAGATTTCGGACATCGCGGAATGGGAACGCGAGCTGCCCGGCATACTCAAAGAAGCCGGACCGGTTTTCGTAGTTCTCAAGGTTGAGCCCGGCGAAGCATACCCAGAAGACTTCCGGCGCCTGTACAGCATCGAGCATAGGGAAAAGTTTCGTCGCGCTCTGGCAGGCTGTTGAAAAAGGCTCACCTCCTTCGTTGCGCTCGATCGACTTCGCGTCAACGTACAAGAAGAGTACGCCTCCGCTCATCGATCTTCGCGCGCCTCGCATCTGAGCCTTTTTGAACAGCCTGCAAGCGGACTGTTTTGGCGCTCCAGTTTTAGATTTTGACGACCGCGCTTTCTTTGAAATCAAACAACCCGAAACTGGAAACTTGAAACCCCAAACTACTCCCCGCCTTCATGTCTCCGCAACTCTTGGCTTCCATCACCGCGATCTTTTACGCGGGCGCGCTCGTCTCTTCGCGCTTAGGCCTGAAGTACTCGACACCCGACACCGTTACCCTGGTTTCTATACTGGTGCAAAACGTGACCCTCTGGTCGGCAGTCTTCCTGACCGGTGGCATTCCGGCCGTATCGTGGATCGCGATCGGCATCT
>DATACQ010000975.1:0-4004 GCA_036258955.1 Binatia bacterium | reverse complement strand
CGAGGAGACAAGGAGAAACGGAGACCAGTCTCCCACTCTCCCTGTCTCCCCTTCTCCCGGTCTCCCTGTCTCCGAATCCAGTCTCCTAGTCTCCCCTTCTCCCGGTCTCCCCGTCTCCGACTCTCCCAGTCTCCCCATCTCCGCCCCGCCGGTCGTCCAGGTCCACGACTTGGTGCGCCGTTTCGGCAACTTTACTGCGGTTGACCACATCGGCTTCGAGGTCACCCGGGGCGAGATCTTTGGCCTGCTCGGGCCCAATGGGGCGGGCAAGACGACGACGTTCCGGATGCTCTGCGGCCTTCTACCCGCAACCAGCGGCACCTTGCGTGTCGCGGGTGTTGATCTGCGTCGCGCCCGCGCCTCCGCTCGCCAGCGCATCGGTTATGTCGCGCAAAAGTTTTCATTGTACGGGCAGCTCTCGGTTATCGAGAACCTGGAATTCTTTGCGAGCGCGTATGGGCTTCGGGAGCCGCGCAGGCGCGAGCGCATCGATTGGGCGCTGGGAGAATTCGACCTGAAGGCGTTAATGCGCTTGCCAAGCGAGCGGCTGCCAGGCGGATACAAGCGGCGGCTGGCGATGGCGGCTGCGCTTCTCCATGAGCCGGAGATTTTATTTCTCGACGAGCCGACCAGCGGTATTGATCCACTCGCACGCCGCGAGTTCTGGTACCGCATTACCCAACTGGCTGCGGATGGTGTCACTGTAATAGTCACAACCCATTTTATGGAGGAAGCCGAATACTGCGACAGGATCGTTATTTTGGCCGACGGCCGGATCCTGGCGCACGGCACTCCTACCGAAGTGCGCGACCGCGGCGGCTCCGGCGACGCTGGTCGTTTGCCGACCATGGAAGACGCCTTCATCGCGATTGTCGAAGACGCGCGTGAGACAGAGTCGTTAACACCCACACGAGCGGGAGCTGCCGGATGACGGTCGCGCCGCATTTACAGCACAAACAACTGGTGGCCAAAGCACGGAGGGTTTGGGCGTTGGTGCGCAAGGAAACACGCCAGGTCCTCCGCGATCCCAGTAGTATCGCCATAGGTATCGCTTTGCCGCTGCTGTTGATTCTCCTGTTTGGTTACGGCCTCTCGCTGGATGTGCGTAACGTGCCGGTGGCGGTCGTTCTGGAGGACTCCTCTTTGGACGCACGGGAACTCGCTGCTCGCTTTGAGCTCTCCGAATACTTCGATCCGCAGCTTCTTTCTTCCATGCAGATCGCGCACCGGCTGGTGCTGGAGCGCAAGGTGGACGCCATCATACGTGTTCGTCCGGATTTTAGCCGGCAGCTCGCGCTCGGAACTGCCGAAGTGCAGATCCTCGCCCATGGTGTTGACGCCAATCGGGCGCGGATCATTCAACGCTACGCCGCCGGCGCGATCAATCAGTGGACAGCAGCGCGCGCCTCAAATAGAGGCGACGTTTCAGTCGCACCCGTGGCCGTGCAAAACCGGATGTGGTTCAACGAAGCCAACGAGAGCCGCTACTTCCTCGTGCCAGGCCTGATCGTGCTTATCGTGACTCTCATCGGGGCAATGCTGACGGCTCTCGTGATGGCGCGCGAATGGGAGCGAGGCACGTTGGAAGCGCTCTTTGTTACTCCCGTGCGCGCCGGAGAAATCCTGCTCGGCAAAACGATCCCTTATTTCGTGCTCGGATTAGCAGGCTTTGCGTTGTGCGTTTTTGCCGCGAAATTTTTATTTGAGGTGCCGTTTCGCGGATCGCTATGGGTGATAACAGGCGCCTCCGTGCTCTATCTGCTGGTCGCCCTGGGCATTGGCCTTCTAATCTCATCAACGGTCAGAAGCCAATATGTCGCGAGCGAGCTGACGTTACTGGTTACGTTTTTGCCGGCATTATTGCTCTCCGGTTTTTTGTTCGACGTGCGCAGCATGCCGCCACCCGTCCAGCTCATCTCGTATATCCTTCCTGCCCGCTATTACGTCGCCTTACTACAGACGATTTTTCTCGCGGGCGATGTTTGGGCCGTGATCGTGCCCAACGCACTCGTCCTGGCAGGCATGGCCGGCGCGCTGTTGATTCTCACACGCCTGAAAACCGCAAAGAGCCTGGCGTGAGGCGCACGGCGATGGACGGAATTTTTCGGATAGTTGCTTTGATGCGCAAGGAGCTACTCGCGATTTTCAAGGATCCACGCAGCCGGGTCATGCTCTTCGGCCCGCCGATACTCCAGTCTCTGATCTTTGGCTATGCGGCCACATACGACCTTAATCGCGTTCCGTACGCGGCGTTCGATCGCGACCGCAGCGCCAGTTCTCAGGAATTGCTGGCGCGGCTCGACGGTTCGGGAGTGTTTCGGCGGGTGGAGAACTTGAATCGAGTGAGCGAGGTGCAAGACTATATCGCGGAACGTCGCGTCCTGCTGGTGGTCCAAATCGCGGAAGACTTCGAGCGGCGGCTCCTCTCGGGACGACCGGCCGATGTGCAGGTGATCGCCGACGGTCGGAATTCCAACACGGCAGGCACCGCGATGGGTTATATCAATCTCATCGTGGAAAATTTTAACGCCGCATGGCGGCAACCACGCGGCCAGCCTGGCTCGCCGATTCGCGTGACGACCCGAGCATGGTACAACCCCAATTTGGAAACCCGCTGGCACATGATCCCGGCGCTCGTCGGCACTCTCACTTTGCTGCAGACGCTGTTGTTGACCGGCATGTCGGTGGCGCGCGAGCGTGAACAGGGGACGTTCGACCAGTTGCTCGTCACCCCCCTTCGCCCGTTCGAGATAATGGTCGGCAAAGCGGTTCCGTCGATGCTCGTCGGCATTGGGCAAGCGACGTTGATCCTGCTCGTCGCGCAGCTCTGGTTCGAGATCCCCTTTGCCGGACGCTTTTCGACTCTTTACATTGGCCTTAGCTTTTTTCTGCTCGCCGCGGTTGGCATTGGACTCTTGTTGTCATCGATCGCCGCGACAATGCAGCAGGCCATGCTTTACTCGTTCATGGTGATGCTGCCGTTCTCGCTGCTGTCGGGACTGGTAACACCGATTACCAGCATGCCCGATTATCTTCAGTTCGTAACGGTCGTTAACCCGCTGCGCTACGCGATTGAGATCACGCATCGCGTTTATCTCGAGGGCGCGGGACTGACTTTGCTTTTACCGCAGCTCTGGCCTTTGACCGTTATCGCAGCCGTCACTTTGCCCGCAGCGGCCTGGCTGTTTCGCCACCGGCTAACGTAATCATGCGATTATCTAGGATAGATAAGGTTCGCACATATTGCCATGCAATGGAGCAGGGTGCTTTGTCATGCCGGCATGGATTGCCGGCATCCAGGTCCGCGGGATGCGCCCGGAGACATCCTTGTCAGCCTCGATTCCAGCGTTCCATGCTGGAACGACGAAATTAGCCTTCATTGTTTCGGCGGGTGTAAGCTCATGAATGACTTCGTGACATAAATTGTTTCAACACGATCAACACACCTGAAACTTCTGGAACGATTGGAACGTCTGCAAATCAAGAAATCATCAAGAAGAAAGAGGCACAAAATGAAGCGCAAAAAGTTGCGTCGGGCCCTGCGCGTTGCGAGCGTCGGATTCACTCTGCTCGCGGCGGCCTGCAGCGTCGGCCCCAATTATCGACAACCGAATACTCCCGTTCCGGCGGCCTGGAACGAAGCACAACCCAACGGCGTCAGCGCACGAGCAGCAGAGCTTACCCGCTGGTGGACTGAATTTAATGATCCGTTGCTGAATTCGCTTATCGACCGTGGTGTCCGCTCGAATTTGGACCTGCGCTTGGCCGAAGCACGCATTCGCGAGGCGCGAGCTTTGCGCGCGGGGACCGCGGCCGACCGCTGGCCCGGCGTTGATGCCTCAGGCTCTTATAGCCGCAGCCGCGGAAGCGAGAATGCGTTTGACGTGTCTTCAGAGGGTGCGGGGCAGTCTTCTTTTGGTGAAAGTAGAGATCTCTTTCGTTCAGGGTTCGACGCCAGTTGGGAAATCGACGTCTTCGGAGGCGTGCGGAGAAGAGTAGAAGCC
>DATACQ010000974.1:0-2698 GCA_036258955.1 Binatia bacterium | reverse complement strand
CAAACCGGGTACGGAATGAAAATTTCTAATCCATTGACAAACCACGCAAATGTGAAGGCGGCGGCAATCGGCGGCAGGCAAACATGTGGTTCTTTCGATACATCCTGTGTAGAAAAGAATACAGCAGTCAAAATCATTCAACTTGGTTATTTGCTCGGCGGCCCGCGGCAGATGGGGGAACTTCGCAGCCAGCTATCGCTGTTTGACGTCTGATGGTCGCCGTCGCCTAGCGCGTCCCCCCTTCGCGATGCACTTCATTGAGTAACGTCTCGTCTATGAGCTGTGCGGCGGCGATCGGCCGCTCGACTTTCTGCGCGGCGCGAGCGAAGTCGATCAGGAGTTGATATCCCTCCAGGCGGCTTTTGCCATCCACGCTGAGCAGATCGACGAGTTTGTTGTAAGCGAGCGAGGCGATCTCACCGTCCATCCCGAATTCGCGCATGATCATTTGAGTCGTATCGGCGCGGTTCTCGCGGATGTAGTTCATCGCACTCAAGCTAGCCCGCAAAACCCGTTTGATCAGTTGAGGTTGTTTTTTAATTTTGTCGGCGTGTACGACCAGAGCCGTCCCAGGAACATCAACGTAGTCACGGGTCGCAGCGATTCTTGTGAAGCCCTCCTTTTCAGCGTGCAAGCTGTGTGGCGCGCTGAGCATCGATGCCGCCAGAGTACCTGACTTCAAAGCGGCGTATCGCTCCGGGGTGCCACCCATATTGAGAAGCACGAAATCGCGCTCCGGCGAAAGGCCGTTTTGCACGATGATTCTTCGGAGCAGCGTATCCACGAGGCCGCCGGGATTAAGGGATCCAATGGATTGTCCCTTGAGCTGGGTCAGATTACGGTACTTCGGCTGGGCATAGAGTGCCTGATCGACATACGAATTGAGGCTCATGACTATACGCACGGGGGCCCCGGCTACAAATGCGGTCACCGCCGTGGTTCCGCCGGTGCCGAAATCGGCATCGCCGGTAAGCAGAGCTTTGATATCGATGCTGCCACGCATATAAACTGCGCTCGCGCTGAGGTTCTCTTTCTGAAAGAAACCTCGGCGCTGGGCGGTTTCGAGAATAGGGAAGCTGGTGATGGACTTGCTCGGATAGCTGACGATCACCCGCTCTGGCGAGTGCGTCGGTTGGCCGTACGCATTGCCCACTACCGGGAAAACGGCGAGTAACACAAACAAACCATACTTAAATCGAGCCACCATACTTGCCTCCCGCGGAGTTACTCCGGCCTGGGTCACCGAGCAATGGCTGAACACCCATATCTTCGCACGGATGATCGATCGCGAGCAGCTATCAACCCCGATGTGGGCGCATGGTGCTCGGAACAATACTCTCAAACACGGATTTTGTCGAACCTCTGAGTTGCGCGGCGGGGTGAGATTTCGTTGAGCGGCTATGGCGGGATTTCCGGGTGAGTTCTTTTATAGATATGCGAGCAGGCGGCCGCAGGTGATGACTCCGGCCCAAAGACACAGCGAGAGGACTGCTGAAATTTTCGCGGCGAGGGGGGCCGGTGCTTCTAAGTCCCAACTTGCGACCCCGTGAAATACGCCAGCGTGAAAGGCCGCGGCGTTTACTCCAGCGGCGATCAACAGGGTCAGCTTGAGCTGAAAGGCGGGGTTGCTCGCCATCTCGGTGGCATGCGCCGTGAACATCATGAGCCCAGTTGGCACAATGAGTAATAAGCTGCGCCGGGCCCAAACAAGAAGATGTCCGGCCAGCGCGGTAACACGAATCGAGCGGGATACGCCGAGCAGCCTCAAATCGAACAGCGCGGCGGCGCCGACGAGCACGGCTAATCCGAGTATATGCAGAATTTCAATAATCGGGTAAAGCCACAGCCACTCGCGCATGGCGGCCGCGAGCGGAGTCGTTTCAAGCCAGACGAGCCAAGCCGGCCCGGTCGGTGGATGCATGCGTAATAGGCGGTCCGTTCAGCGCAGCTCGGTAGTCCGGCCGCCGATTATGATGCGTTCCGCGCGCATTTCCTGCGGGTCGGTTCGGCTGGGATATCCGACGACCAGGGCCTCAGTTCCAGACGCGAGGTTCTTGCGCGGAAGCTGCCTTCGTTCCATCCGCGACGGCGGTGCGAGCACAACAAGCCAGGTTTTGTCGGGGGCCTTGAGGCGCACGAAACCATGGGGATGTTCGTAGCCAGACTCCACGATCGTACCCTTAAGCTCCAAAACCTGATTCGAGTCATAGCCGCTCCACCCATGGTGCGCGGAAACGCTACCGCTCGTGAGAAATATAGCCGTAAAAAAGCTCAGTGCCTGCCAAATGACGGTCATTTGTAATTTGCCTCCTTAATCGTCTCGACAACCGAAGGTTCATAAAAACATAAATCGACGACTCCGACGACTCAAGTCAAAGCCCTGGCGCGCCACTCGCCCGAGGGACAAACTTTGGATAAAAAATCTCTTCCGCTGCTCCAGCCCGCTCGTATGATCCGTTGCTGGATAAAGGCATTGGTTGGCCGGAGTATTTTTATCAATCCAGAGTGACTTCTCCGGGCCAGATAAAAGCAGCCAGGCACCTGCCTCGATGCTCCATTGTGACTGTCTGGACCGGGAAAGATCGTTCCGCAAAATATGCACGCAACCGAGACCGCGTTTCGAGTTTGTGAGAACTCACCGGCCTTGCACAAGGGTAGCGGGGGGGCGTATGTTCGAGCCAAAGTTCTGGCGGGAAGG
>DATACQ010000973.1:0-2615 GCA_036258955.1 Binatia bacterium | reverse complement strand
TACTGACGTTGGACTTCGATCAGAAGACGAAGGTGACGCAAGTTACACCCACTCCGGGGAAGATCAGCGACGTTGGGCTCGGGTCCACGGCGACAGTGAGTTATCAGCAAGAAAAGGGCAAAAATGTAGCAGCGGTTGTGGAATACCGGCCAGCAAAGGGCGAATAAATGCCTATCGCGAACGGTTTAAACAAATCACGATGGAGGATCGAATGAATTCGCAGCTGAATATTTCGTACGCAATCTTAATCTTAGCCGCTCTGTCGGTCGGGACTACCGCGACAGCTCAAGAAAAAAAGAGCGAAAAAGCCAAAGCTGAAAAGGTCGCCGGAGACATAGGCCTGTTGGATACGGAAAAGAACTATATGATCGTCGTAACCAAGGACGGTAAGCTGGTGACCGTTGACTATACTACCAAAACAAAGATCACCGAATTAAAACCCAGCCAAGCCAAAATGTCGGACATTGGTCTGGGTTCCAAAGCATCCGTGGAATACATTAAAAAGGGCGACAAGAATTACGTAACTAAAATTGAATTTCTCCCCGCTAAAGGAGAATGATCTCGCGGGGCGGGCGACCCGAGCCGCCGCTAGTTGTTTCTAGCGGACTAACGGAACAGCAAAGGAGATTCTTGTGCCCACGCCCGGGGAGGATTTGACATAGAGTTCCCCTCCGATTTTCTTGATCCTGTTCGTCATACTCGTCAGGCCAAATCCGCCATTTGCATTCGATGCTGCGTCGAAACCGACGCCGTCATCGGTTAGTGATCCGGTCACCGTGGCACCATTCTTTTTGATGAAAATCGTTACTTTCGAGGCATGGGAGTGTTTAGTCACGTTGGTGACCCCCTCTTTCAGGATGTAATAGAGTTCTCTTTCTACTTCCTGCGGCAATTGCAATTCTTCCGGCTCAGTTTCCACGATCACCCTGGCCCCCAAGCCGTCCCGGACGAATTTGGCATCTTCTCTCAGCCGTTCAACTAATGTTCCATGGGCAAACGTGCCGATCATCTCGCCGGCAAGAAACCGACGAATCTCTTTCATCGAGTTCCGCGCGAACTCCTCCATACCTCGTATGTCTTCACTGAGCTCGAGCTGTGTCTCAGACAACCTTTTGCGAGCGCTCTCCAGGCGCAGAAGCAAGGTTGCCAGAGATTGTAGAACACCGTCATGGAGCTCGATTGCGATTCTGCGCCGTTCGTCGAGGGTGGCGACCTCCGCCGCGGTCTTAGAGAGGGCCAGGAGCCGCTGATTCTGCTTTTTTTCAAAGTCACTGAGGTAGCCGAATACGCATCCCAGCAGTATTAGATAGAGACTCCGGACAATAATCGTATCTATCGCCAGCGGCTGCGCCATAGCCTCCGCTGCCAGCGAGAGCCGGACGACGGCATATAGTGCGACTCCCGCAAATGCAACTGGAATGCTTCCCTTAAGTCCCCAACGTAAACTCGCCGTGAGCACCGGGAACGAATAGTAAAAGAAGAAAGGCGTGCGGGTTCCGCCGGTGGAAAAAACAACGAGCGCGATTCCGGCGATATCGAGAAACGTACTCGCGAGAGCCATGTTCTTCGACATCACCTCCTTTTGATGGGTAAGGTATAGAAGTAGGAGGCTGTAGAGAAAGAACAGCGAGAGAGAAAATAAGGAAAGCGTGGGAAACAATGCGGTTCGCGAGGGGTTTACGAATTCAACGACGAGAATCGCAACACCAGCAAAGGCAACCCTCAGCCAAGCTACCAACCGGTCCCGCTGTAATAACCAGCCGATTTCTGGAGTAATCTTTTCTAAGGGAACCATGATTGCGGCAGATCACGCTTCCGTCATTGAGCCGTAGGCGCGGTACGCTACTCTTGTTTCTGGCCCATGATCATCAACGCTGCTTTGAAACGGTTGTTGACTTTGAGCTTGTCGAAGATGTTGGTCAGATGGGTTTTGACTGTTTTCTCGCTGATGAAGATCTTTTTACCTATTTCGTCGTTTGTCAGACCTTCAGCTACAAGTCTCAAAATTTCGAGTTCCCTTCTGGTCAGGCTCTCGATCGCTTGGTCGTGTGGTGCTCCGACGTTTGGCTCCATTTGCCCTGAGGCGATTTCCTCAAAGACGTCGGCTACCGGTATATCCTTGTCGATCCAGAGTCCCCCGCCATGCACCCTTTTAATGCCTTGGAGCAGCGTCGCGAAATCCGCACCTTTGAGCAAGTAACCCCGGGCACCACCCTTTGCGGCATTCATGATGCTTTCGTCCTCTGCATACGCGGTGAGGATCATTACCTTAGTCGCAGGACTCCGTTCCTTCACGTCCAAGAGGGTCTGAACGACATCGCCTTTCGGCATACGGAGATCCAGGAGCAGGACGTCAGGCTTACTCCGCTCGACGGCTTTGATGACTTCATCCCCGCGGGATGCTTCCCCGACCACAAGGACGTCCTTCTCCAATGACAGCACTTTCTTCATGCCTTCGCGGAACAATGTGTGATCGTCCGCAATTACGACTTTGATCGGCACCATGGGCGGCTCTCCTCGTGCTCTGCTGGTGAAGTTATTTATACAAAATCTTATTTCTTGCAAGAACTATCAGCAGACTAGTCGTTTCCTAAGACGGTGGTCCTAAAAAACTG
>DATACQ010000972.1:0-6159 GCA_036258955.1 Binatia bacterium | reverse complement strand
GCAACACCAGCTGTCCGTAATAACCATCGGACTAGTTGTTCTAATTTCGTCCAAACAAAAAGGGGTGGTCGTTACGACCACCCCTTTTTTGTCCTGTGCCCAACTATATTCCAAAGCAGGAGCTGAGAGTTCTCTCTAAATGTTTTGCCTCTACTAGCCTTCCTTCCTCAATCGTATTGAACTGACTTACGCTGCGGACTTGGACCGCATCGTTTCCATCAACGGGCGGTACTTCTCATTCAACTTCATCCAGTGAGCTGCGCGCCGTTTGGCCTTGTTCAGTTCGGCCTCAGGAAAGGTGACGAAGGGAACCCGGGTAGGACCGACTTTGCAGTAGTCGGCAAATTCGGCAGGTCGTTTGTTGCCAGCCCCCGGAACCGGTCTCCCGCCGCTGCCGTCGCCAATAAGATCGTCGATGACTTCGAGCGCTCTTTGTTTGTCCCCCCGGCGCACTGTCTCTAGAAGATAAAGCACCGGCCATGGTCCCATCCAGACCTCCGTCGACCAGCAACCGGCAGCGCCCAACTCAAAGTACGGGTACAGCTGGGTCTGATTGACGAAGACACTAATCTTGCCTTTAACGATCTTCTGTAAATTCATGAAGGCTTGCGTTGTCCGATGACTGTCCTTCATCCCGATAATGTTCGGCTTCTTGATCAGCTCTTTGAACGCGGCGACGGGAATAGTAAATTTGTGGTTTTCAGGATTATGATAGACAACGATGTTCAAGGTCGGGAACAAATCCGCAATATCATGATAAAACTTAATGGCATCCTGGACGTGCAGCGTCTCGTAATAGGGGACTCCGAGCAAGACGCCGTCGGCACCGGTCTCTTTCACAAAATTCATCTTCTGGATCACCTCTCGGGGATTCGGGCTCGTAACGCCCAGAAAGAGCGGTACCCGTTTCTTGACTGCTTCCACCGTGGCAACAGCAAGGGTTTTGAATTCATCGAACAGCAAGTTATAACACTCGCCGTACGTCCCCGTGGTCGCGATGTTCTGGAGCCCGTCTTTTATGATCTTGTCGACCGCTTCCTTCAGGTTGTCCACGGCAATTGTTTGTGTGGCTCGGACATCCACGGCGTCAGGCGTAGCAAACGACGGCATCATTCCGAGTACACCGTTGAGCTCACTGGCAGATATCATTAAGCACCTCCGTTGGTCTAGATTCCTGAGATTGTGCACCCGGCCCCTTGCCGCGGCGTCATACCAAGCACTGCCTTACTTAACAATTAGCCTCATACCTGTCAAATGCGGCGCGCCTGCGTGTTGCGAAAGCTGAGAACAATATCCGCCAACTGCCGCACTGGGTACGGGCGACCTACTAATTACGATCGGGGCAGATGTGACGTAAACGAAGAAAACCCTATCAAATCCGCGGCTGCAACAGTAATCAATCATGTCGACGTATACTCCGAGCGACGTCGTCCGAGAGTCGGTGTTCTTGCGCTGGCCTATCAGTCATAAACGGAAAGTTTTTTTACGTATTCATTGATTACCGTCGATTTGAGCCTAACGCATGCGGGAGTTATACGTGTTCGTATGGCCGTTTATCTCGAGATAGTGTTTTACGTCAGAAGCTTCTAGGGTCGGTTCATAGCGATAGCGCTACAGGTGATCCGTGGCCGGCGCGCGAGATGCCGATACGAATTTACTGGTGATCATGAGCTTTGATGTCCTTCCAACGCACTGTGAAAGTTTTTTGATTAGTCAACATATCGTCTTGTCTCGTTGGGGTACTCGGCAAGGAGCCGATGCATGAACGCGGTTATAGCCATTCACCCGTACAAGGCCAATGGCATGTGGGTTTTCGATGACCCCGCAGTGGGGCTTAGGCGAGAACCATTCGTTTCAGGCGCCGATGCGATAATCGATCGAATGGTACAAGGCATTTCTAATGCCGACTCGGGGTTCACCTTGGTGTTCTCGGCACAACCGTTTCCTGGGTTCCAAGCTGAGTTTGAGTGGCGACGCGCAGAGTTGAGCGGCAATTGGTACTACTGCGCCGCGTTAAATATGGAGGGCTGGCTCTGTCCCGCTCTGCTAAAGTACTTTGATTCAGCGCCAAAGAAGATTTATGCGCAATTCCGTCCGTTGCCGCCGAGCACTGGAACCCCCAAAGGTGAACCATGAATAAGAGATCCACCCTTTATGTCATCGCAAGCCTGTTCGGACTCGCCTTACTGGCAGGCTGCGCTGCTAAAGGTTTCGGCGCGCGAAGCGGAGGTGATTCGACTTGGGCGCCAACGGCCGGCCAGGTAAATACTGAACCGAAGTCTGAATCGACGAGAAGCAAGAGTTTAGGGCAGATCGAACCGCCGACTATCACCTATCGTCCAGGCGCGTGAATCGCGCTCGGCTGAGCAAGACATAATCACGGACACCGAACTCAAGAAAATCCATGCGAGGGAACGAACGCGGTACCGACCGATCGTGAAGTCTATTACGCATTGACATCCAATAGTAATGAATGTGGACGGCTCCTAATCGGTTTCAGGAGGGACCTAAAAACCGATGGGCACTGTGAGCGGCGCCGCGCAAGTGACGTTGAGAAAAGATGCTTTCATGATCCTAGGAACGGCGTCCCACGTCGGGAAAACGATCCTCACCGCGGGACTCGGGCGCGTCTTTGCCGATGAGGGGTATCGGGTCGCGCCCTTTAAGGCGCAGAACATGTCGCTGAATTCCGCGGCGACGCCGGACGGCGGCGAGATCGGCCGAGCGCAGGCTCTGCAAGCTGAAGCCTGTCGAGCCACTGCATGCGTGGAGATGAACCCCGTCCTGCTAAAGCCATCCACGGACACCGGGGCGCAGGTGATCTTACTAGGAAAAATTTGGGGTCAGGTTACGGCGTCCGATTATCATACTCGCCGGGTAGAGCAGCTCTTCCCTCAAGTCATCGAGGCTTACGAGCGCTTGGCCGTAAAATATGACCTGATCCTCCTCGAGGGTGCAGGATCGCCTGCTGAAATCAATCTCCGCGAGCACGACATCGTAAATATGCGCATGGCGCATGCGGCAGATGCCGCTTGCCTATTGGTGAGCGACATCGACCGGGGTGGCGCCTTCGCTTCCCTTTTGGGAACGCTCGAGTTGCTCGAAGCGCAAGATCGCGCGCGCATCCGTGGCTTCGTTATCAATAAGTTTCGTGGTGATGAATCGCTTTTGCGCCCAGGCGTTGTGGCGATGGAACGGCGCCTGGGATTGCCCTGCGTTGGAGTCGTCCCCTATCTGGCAAATCTAAACCTCGACGAAGAAGACGGTGTCGCGTTGAACGATCGCCGCTCAGCATCGCACCAGTGGAAGAATCTCGAAACGGGACCGACGCGGCCGCTTCGCATCGGGGTGATCGCTTTACCCCACTTAGCAAATTTTACTGATTTCGACCCGATAGCGTTGGAACCTTCTGTCTCTTTGGCCTATCTCGAACAGTCCGACGAAATGGCCGCGGCCGATCTAGTTATTTTACCCGGAAGTAAGCAGACGCTGGACGATTTGGAGTGGCTGCGGCACGGCGGTTTTGCGGAACCACTGCGCCGGACTAATACAAACGGCACCCCAATCGTGGGCATCTGCGGCGGCTATCAAGTGCTCGGTATTTCTATCGAAGATCCCCAAGGGATCGAGAACCAGGGTAGGCCCGTTAGCAGAGATGGACTCGGTTTTTTGCCCGTACGAACGATCCTCGGCGCTGAGAAGACCGTGCGGCGCGTTCAGGGCTGGTTGCGATCCAATTTCTTCGGCGTCGGCTTGCCTCTGGAGGCTCAGTTTGAAGGCTACGAAATCCATCTCGGCGAGACTTTCTATGAAACCGGAGCGCTCCCTCTCGCGGATCTTTGCTGCCGGGACGAGTCCGTCCCCGATGGTGCGACAGCCGGCTTAGGCCGAGTGTTCGGCACGTACGTGCACGGCTTCTTTGACAAGGACGACTTTCGCCACGCGTTTATCCGAGCGGCCCGCGCTGCTGCTGATCTCGCTCCAGCGGCAATCTCGGCGCATGTCACTGCCCAGCGGGAAGCACGCATGGATCGCCTCGCCTCCCATGTCAGGACGTCGCTCGATTTGAAACTAATCAAGAGTTGGATCGTTCCTCCATTCCGTCGAGGAGCCGAGAACTGCAGAGGCTGAACCGGAGAGCGCAGCTTGGAGCCGGTTTCCTGACCGCGTCGGCCCTGCCGCAGCGGCCTGAGGATACGTGGATTAGGATTACGGTCATCAGCCGGCAAGACATCGATTGACTGCGGGCTAGCAGAGTTTCGGAACGGATGAGACACATTCCTGCTTGCACGTAGTAGATGAAATCGGAAGCCGGGTGGATCAGTTTTCGTTGCGTTCATGGACGAGCTCCCGTTTCACTTTGGTGAAACTCATGGAGTCCAGATGAACGATCCGAAAAACATGGAGCCACCCGCCGGACTCGAACCGGCGACCTACTGATTACGAAAAACAGAAATCCAGTCCCCGCCCTCACGCAACCAGAAAAATCTCAAAAGAAGAAGCCGCAATGAGCCGAGAACGAGAGGGTTCTCATGGTTCAGCCGAGTTGGTATGGAAACAGAATGGAAACACAACCCGACCTGCGGGGCATATTGTTCGATCCGATGCTCAGTCCCTCGACATCACCGCGCAGCGGCAGCGGAGCTTTAGGAGCTTTGCGACCAGTTTCCGCGCTGCAGCAAATGGCGGACAATTCGCGGACAGCCGTAAAATACCATCGGGTTTATCAATGCTTGCACCCGACCATCTGACTACTAATCAAACGGCCTCTCCGAGCGACCCGATTAAGTTGAAGCGTCGTTCAGTTCAATCCCTCGGCCAAAACGAACTTAACCCTAGGGTGCCAGCGGAAATAAGCGGCCGATCATTAGAGAGAAGCCGCCACGTCCGTCGGCTGTTCCCGGAAGATCCAAGGTTGACAAGCTGCGATCGCTCTTGCGTCGAGTGCCTGTCAGCATGTCATCCGGAGTGAAACAACAGAGGAAGTGCGGCAGAAAGCGGCCGAGCACGCCAAGGAACACAATATTCGCCAAGTCACGCGGAACTGATCGAGCGCGTCGAGGCAAACATCCGTGTTGGTTAGCCAGCGTACCACGTTGTCTCGCGAGCTACGGTCAGATCTCCAACGCGGCGGCTTTCCTGCTGTTCTTTAGGCGCGAAATTATTGCATCATTGGGTGCTGGGTACTCTCGCTTTACCTGACGTTCAGCCCCACAGTCTTTTCCGTTTTCCCGCCGAGAGCATCGGTAGCGCGAACAGAAACCGCAAAGCTTCCCGCACCAGTCGGAACACCCGTAATCTTTCCCGTCGCAGGATCAAAATTTAAGCCGGATGGCAGGCTAGCTGACAGCAAAGACCAGCTATACGGCCCTTTGCCGCCGGCGGCGGCAAGCTTCTCCCTGTACTTCCGTCCGGTGCGGCCCGCGGGCAAGTTGGCGGTCTTGATCGCGAGAGCTCTGAAGATTCGAATCATGAACGGGCGTGTGACCGAGGCGTTGTTCGAATCGGTAAGTTGCAACACGAACCTGAATTTTCCGCCAACCACGGGAGTACCAGTGAGTTTCAGGCCATTTAAAATCAGGCCGGGCGGAAGGGAACCTCTGGCTACCGTGAGGCTATACGGAGGGACGCCACCGCCGACGACGACTGCGGCATTGTAACCGTTACCTACTTCGCCTTCAGGTACGATCGGCGACGCGATGGCAAGCGGGGTAACTGCATCGGGCAGATTGAAGGTAGCCGTGACTGATGTGTCGGCATGAATGGTCAGGATGCAGGAACCTGTGCCGCTACAACCTCCACCGCTCCAACCAGCAAACGTGGACCCGGATGCCGGACTCGCCGTTAGGGTCACTGATGTGCCGCTTGCATAGGATTGTGAGCAATCAGAGCCACAGTTAATGCCAAAACGACGACTGCCATCGCTGACTGTGCCGACCCCGCTGCCTAGCTTCGTCACGGTAAGGGTTGGAAGAAAAATTGGGTCCTGATCGTTGATGGTGAGCAGCGCCCAGTTCCTAACTGCCAAGGTCGCACCACCTTGAACGTTGCTGAGGGTCACGACCAGCCTCTCATCACCTTCATGCTCCGTGTCATCCAGAATGGTGACTGTAAAGCTCTTGCGGTTCTCTCCGGCGGCGAATACGAGCGTTCCTGAGT
>DATACQ010000971.1:0-13302 GCA_036258955.1 Binatia bacterium | reverse complement strand
GTCATAAAGGAAGCAAACAACTGACATGAGCCTCGTTTTGCTCGTGAAAGCAGGTCCACGACCCGCTCAGCGCCAGGCTCGTCACTTCGGAGCGTAAGAAGCGCGGACGTATCGAGGAGGAACAGTTTCTTAGGATCCATTTTCCCGCTGCCGGTCTCGCCGGCGCTCTTTCAGCAGCCTGTTTACCATTCCTTTCTTGCCCGAACCGCGGAAAGCGCTGACCGGATCGGATGGCAGCGGAATAACGCGCGCGGTGTTACCTTCAACGACCCACTCTAGTGTGGTATTAGGGCCGATCTTCAGTTTCTTTCGAACCTCTGACGGAACGGAGACCTGTCCACGTTTAGTTATCTTGGTCCGCATGAACATCAGTTTACAATACCGATGGGCATATCACAAGCAATTGATAAGTTTATCATGTGGTTTGATTACCTGCTCGACGTATCGTCCGAAGGTGAGCGGGGCAAGATCGATCTTATTGCTGAGCGTTTGAACGGCGCTTTCACACCGGCCGGACTAATCAAGGTTGCCCAGTTTTCTTTGACTTGAGTGGCATCACGGGATAGCTTACGCGCAAAGAACTGCCTTAGGCGGCTAAACACGAAGGCGAAGAAGGAGGTCGTCGTGAAAAGAGCTTTATGCGCAATGCTGGTTGCGATTTGCACAGTCGCTTTATCAGCGGGCTTTCCGTCCCACTCTGAAGCGCAAAGTAAAAAAGTCCTGGTTCAGCTGGCCTGGGTCGTCGGCGGGCTGCATGCAGGCTTTTTCGTCGCCAAGGAAAAGGGGTTCTACGCCTCCAAAGGCCTGGACGTAAGCATCAACCGCGGCTTCGGTAGCGGCGACACGGCAAAAGTAGTCGCAACCGGAACCGCCCAGTTTGGGGAAGTGAATGTGCCGACCGCAATCATCTCGCGTGGTAAAGAGCTTCCTTTAACCGTTGTCGGGGTCATCATCGGCAAGGCTCCGGAGAGCATTCTGTCGTTCGCAGAGAAAGGCATTCGCAAGCCAAAAGATGTCGAAGGGAAGACTTTCGCAGAGGCATCCGGAGCGGCCATCATGGTGACCTGGCCGGCGTTTGCGAAGCTCGCGGGAATCGACATTAGTAAAACGACCCACATTCCGGTAGAGGCCGCTGCCAAGCCTGCCGTGTTTTTCAGCGGCCAGGTCGACTGGGTTCCGGGTTTTCGCCCTGGCTTTGATGAGCCGTTGATAATCCGCGCCCGAAAAGAAGGGAAGAAGCTCCATTTCATTCGTTGGGAAGACTTCGGCTGGAAAGTTTACGGCAATGGTCTCGTTACGAATAACGACCTGCTCAAGCGCGAGCCGAAAACAGTCGCTAAATTTGTCAGCGCTACCATGGAAGGCTATGCCTATGCCATTGCGAATCCCGATGAGGCTCTTGATATTACGCTCAAGGCTAATCCTGAACTGGACCGGGAATCCGCGCGCCTTTCGCTGCTTTTCGCTATAGACGCCATGGTGACGAAGGCGGCGCAGGAGAAAGGCTTGGGCTATATGGAAGATGAGCGGATGGGTTTTCAGATCAAGCTCATGTCCGATCTCATGAAGTTCAGTCAACCTAAGGATGTGTACACCAATCAATTCATCCAAAAGAAACCGGTTGCGGTGCCTCCCGCGCTTGCAGCGGAATTGAGCAAATTGCCCTAGCATGCCGGAGTCAATCCGAGTCGAGCGGCTTTCCAAAGTATACCGATCTAGGGATGGGGCCGAAGTTGAGGCGCTTCGCGATGTCTCGTTCACGGTGAGCCGCGGAGAATTTGTTTCCATTGTCGGCCAAAGCGGCTGCGGCAAATCCAGCTTGCTGAAAATTCTTGCCGGCCTTCTTTCAAAAACAAGCGGTGTTGTCTTTATCGAAGATCGGGAGCTGGACGGACCTCGCAGCGACATCGGTCTCATGTTCCAAAAGCCGCTGCTCTTGGACTGGCGCCGGGTGCTGGATAACGTATTGCTGCCGGTTGAGATTTATCGGCTCGATCGGAAAGAATATGAGGAGAAAGCGCGCAGGCTGCTCAGCACCGCCGGTCTGGCGGATTTCCTCACAAAGTATCCGTTTGAGCTTTCCGGCGGTATGCAACAACGGGTTGCCCTCTGCCGCGCGCTCGTGGCGGAGCCTTCGCTCCTTTTAATGGACGAACCCTTCGGCGCCCTCGACACACTGACCCGGCAAAAAATGGGCTTTGAACTACTCCGGCTCTGGGAGGATTGGAAAAGCACCGTGTTGTTCGTGACCCACGACGTTGACGAAGCCGTTATGCTTTCCGACAAGGTGCTGGTGATGTCTTCCCGTCCGGGCACAGTCTTAGGTTCGTTTACGGTCAATCTTCCAAGACCGCGGCAGATCTTTGCTAAAGACACCGCTGAGTTCATCCATGTCAGCAGCCGCATCCGGCGCTGCCTCTGGGATGAAGGTGCCGATGCTTGAGGCATTTCAAACCAGAAGAGTCGCGCGTATTGCCGTCTTCTATGTCAGCGCGGTCATCCTCTGGGAATTGCTGATCAAACTGCTCCATGTGCCGGACTGGCTTGTTCCCGCGCCATCTCAAATCGTTGCCGTCATCATCGACAAGAATTCGGTGATGCTGTCGCATACCATGGTAACGTTGTACGAAACCGTACTGGGATTCCTTCTCGCTCTGGGAGTTGGCGTTCTTTGCGCGATCGGAATCGTCCATTTTCCGATCCTGCGTGACACTCTCTATCCGGGGTTGATTATGTTCAATTCTTTCCCGAAGGTTGCCATCGCCCCTTTATTTGTCGTGTGGATCGGTATCGGCATCGAGTCAAAGATCGCCAATGCGTTTCTCACCGCAGTGTTTCCGATCGTGCTGAACACAATCATGGGGCTCACCAACATGGATCCGGAACTGCTCGAACTGGTTCGCTCGATGTCCAAGAGTCGCTGGGTCTTGTTCTGGAAAATTCGCCTGCCCCATTCACTCCCTTATCTTTTTGCCGGATGCAAGATCGCGATCTCTTTGGCCGTCATCGGTGCGATCGTCGGGGAGTTTATCTCGGGTCGGTCGGGGTTGGGCTATCTGGTGCTCTCGGCCAACAACTATTTCAATACTGCCATGGCCTTCACCGCGCTTGTCTATCTCGTTGTGATGTCGCTGGCGCTTTACGGACTGGTGATTTTGGCCGAGAAGCTCATACTCCCGTGGTCGCGCCGGGAAATCGCCGGATAAACCTACGGAGCCGTTCACCCGTTATTTGAAATGCTAGAGTTCAAGCGTTCAACGCGAATGAACCAGCCTACTCTAACGGTCCACCAGGACGCGGAGTTCCTGATTACGGTGCTTCAATCAAAGCGAGATCGATGTTGGTGTACTTGGGACGAGAACGGTGAAAAGTTAATTCTAAAGCACTCGGGGGCGATCGGGTTGGGTTCCGGGCTAAACTCTTATCGCTTCGACTCGCGGGCCGCGCGCTCTCGCGGCTTCACACTGCCGGTCGTCGGCAGAAACGAATAGGCTAGTCGACCATCCGAGGCGCAGGCGATATGTAACGCATCCGCACTACGGACGGGAACTGCTCAAGCAATGCCACCGCCAGAGCTATCACTTCCCTCAATAATGCCAATGACAGTCGCGTCGTCGTGTCCGAAAGTACCGATGCCTTCGCATTCGATACTCTTCCGTTAAAACTTGCGTTCGCGCCGAGGTCGACATAGAGCCGAGACGATTTCAGGAACGCAGATCACCGAGACGGCTAACGCTGAAGCAGAAGAGAGGATGGCTTGAACCTGATCGCTTCCTTTCTCTTCGATGCATCTTTTAGCGAGGGCTGAAGAATCGAAGAAAACATTCAACGTGCCTTCCGCCTTTCCTCCAAGATCCGCTTGCTGAGCGATGCACCGGGACGGACCAACCGCAAACCGGGCCGCTTCCATGACGGACTTTTCTCCTCGGTGTCAGCAGGAACGATTTTCGCCACTGTTTTGCCGTGACGGATGACGCGGACCGTTTCGCCTTTTTCGACGAGAGTTAAAATTTCTGACGCTCTCTTTCGGAATTCAGTAAATGAGAAACTTCTCATAGAAGGTCCGCCTCCATTGACCAGAGTGTACATGGCTGCACATTGATGTGCCATCTTACGGGATCTCCGACCGCAGGGACACCGCAAAGGGGAACTGACAAAGGGTGACGGCACGGCGTGCTGTTGACTAGCTGCACAAGAATAGCGGCTCTAGACAGCTGAGCTGCCGCGTCTTTTTGTCTGAGGGGCCCGGGAAGAATCCGGCAATCCGCGGCGGCGGTTTGCGCTTCGCGAACTGATTGCTAGGCTATAATCCTAGGTGTAACGGACCGGAGGCTCGGAGGTAAAGGAAGCGGAGACGCTTAGGCCGATGTGATTTTCGGTGCGTTGTAGAGATGAATTCCGACCGCCTTACTTTGCAGGGAAAAACGTTACCTACGTCGGAAGATGTCCTCGATGCGGCTCAGGCGACTGTCTACGGTGCCGATCTGAGCAGTTTGGAACGGGCCCGGATGCTTGTCGCTAGCAAGTTTTCCGACGATGAACGCGCCCACGCGTCTATCAACCGCGGCACGGAAGCCGCTGAGCTTCTCGGTAAACTCGGAATGGATGGCGAGGCTCTTGCAGCCGTCCTGCTGCTTCCCCTTGTCGAGGAGAGCGCGCTTGACCGGGCGTCCCTTGAGAAATCCGTCGGCCTTCACGTAGCCCGCTTGACTCAAGGCGCGCTACGTATCGCCAGCGTTAAGGATCTGCGCAAAAGCGCAACCGAGGCTCTACAGGCGAATCGTCTCCGGCAGATGCTTTTGGCGATCGCCGAGGATCCGCGGGTTGTGCTCGTGAGCCTGGCACACCAGCTTTGTGCGCTGCGCGCAGTCAGGAATGCACCGGAACAGACACGACGCGCCCTTGCTCAGGAAAGCCTCGAGGTGTTCGCGCCACTCGCGAACCGGTTGGGCATCTGGGAGCTCAAACAAGAGCTCGAAGACCTCGCTTTTCAATATTTGGAGCCGGCCACTTATCAACGCATCTCCGACGGACTCGACCAGCGGCACAGCGATCGCGAGCGTTACATCGCGCAGGTTGTTGGGCAATTGCGCGAAGAATTACTTGGCGCCGGTATCCGTGCCGAGATTAGCGGCCGTCCCAAGCACGTTTTCAGCGTCTGGAGCAAGATGCGCAAAAAAGAGCTCGAGATCAGTGATGTCTTCGATGTCCTCGGATTTCGGATCCTGGTCAACGACGTGAGCGACTGTTACGCGGCGCTGGGCGTGATACACGGGCTCTGGGAGCCGATCCTCGATGCCTTTAACGACTACATTGCCAAACCTAAACCGAACGGGTACCAGTCGCTGCACTCGGCAGTGATAGGTCCCGAGGGAGTAACGATCGAGGTACAAATCCGGACGTTTGCCATGCATCGACACGCCGATCTCGGAGTGGCCGCCCACTGGCAGTACAAGGAAGGTTTGCAAAGGCGCATCGCGTGGTCACGCGGCTTCCTGCAAAGCGATGAGAGCACGCCGCGTGAAATAGATCTTATCGAGCGCTTCAAGCAAGCGGCTTTCCATGATCGCATCTATGTGCTCACGCCGCAGGGTCATATCATAGACCTCCCGGCTGGCGCCACACCGCTCGACTTTGCCTATGCGATTCACACGGACGTGGGTCACCGGTGCCGCGGTGCCAAGATCGATGCGGTTATGGTCCCGCTTACGAAGACGCTCGAGAGTGGCCAGCAGGTTGAGATCCTGACGGCACGGGAAGGCCGGCCTAGCCGCGATTGGCTGAATCCCAACCTTGGATATTTGAAAACGGCCTCTGCGCGCGCGAAGGTCCGTCGCTGGCTCAAGCAGCAGGATCATGAAGCTCATGTAGCACAGGGCAGGGCGCTGCTGGAGCGTGAGCACCGGCGTTTGGGTCTCAGTGAAATCAACATTGCCGAACTTACCAAGCGCTTCAAAATGCGGCGAGCCGAGGACCTGCTGGCGGCGCTGGGGCGCGGCGACATCAGCACTGTGCGGCTGGGTGATGCACTGGGCATCCAGGTTCCTCCTCAAGCGCCGAGCGCTCCGGTAACATCGGCTCCAACTGCTTCGCGCGCTGGGCTGCTGGTGCACGGTACAAGTAATGTTTTGACGAAAATCGCTGGTTGTTGCAGTCCCGTACCAGGTGAGCCCATCGGCGGCTACGTTACCGCACAGGCAGGCGGCGTCTCCATACACCGGCGCGATTGTCCGAATCTGAAGCGGCTTGCGGCGCTAAGGCCTCACAAGCTGGTGGAGGTTGCCTGGGGCGAAAAAGGACAATAGGCAACTCGTTCGAAAGTTCAAACGTTCAAGAGTTCCAGGGCGTGACTGCCGCCGGCAACCAACGGCTGGCGCCTGTTGAAAGTTCAGTGAGCAAGACAAGACACTGAGACAAGGGTATACCATCGCTTTTGGCAGTAGCCGGTCCGGAAAGGATCTAGTGTAAAAGATGGCGGCGACTGCGTCTCGCGTCAGTGGCTTATTCGGCCGTCGCACCGCGACCCGCAGTACCCGAAGGTCCAACCAGAAATAGACTATGGCTAAACTCATCGCAGATCTCATCCTTAATAACGGTTTGGTCGTGACGCCCGGCGGGGTCATCGAAGGAGGCGTTGCAATTGCGAATGGCAAGATTGTCGCGGTCGGCAGCGATCCTTTCTTGCCCGACGCGGAACGGCAGATCGATCTGGCCGGAAAGCACGTCCTTCCGGGAGTCATCGATCCCGAGGTTCACCTGGGAAGCCATCGCCCGCTCGCGGACGATTTCCGCACGGAAACCCGCGCCGCGGCAGCTTCCGGCGTGACCACCTGGGGATTGCAGCTCACGAGTTTGTTCATCACGGGAGGTGCTGACAAGGTCAAGGGCCCTAGCGACATTCCCAATTTCATCGAGGCGATGCCCTCTTTCTATGAAGCCGCTCGCTCATCGCTCGTCGATTTTTTTCTGACACCGATTGTCAGCACCGAAGAACATGTCCAGGAGATCCCTCATCTCGCAAGTGAACACGGTATAAGCTCATTCAAGATTCACCTCCAGATGCAAGGGCCGTGGAAACCCGCCTGGCCGCATTATGCATTTGATGACGGCACCATCTATTCCGCCTTTGAAGCCATCGCCAAGCTCGGGCCACCGGCGCTCGCTCTACTTCACTGCGAAAACTGGGAAATTGCCCGCGTGCTCGAGGATCGTCTCAAAGCCGCGGGACGGACAGACATGGGGGCGTGGGATGATCGATCTCCGTGGATTACTGAAGCGGGCCACGCGCGTACCTATCTATATTATGCCAGGATGTTGCGCTGCCCTGTTTACGTCGTTCATGCGACGACAAAGGAAACTTTAGCGGAAATCGAACAGGCCAAAGCCGAAGGTGCGGTGGTCTATAGCGAGATCGGGGCGCACTATCTCGTGCTCCACAAAGACGCCTGGAAAATCAACGTGCCGCTGCGCGATCGCTCGACGCACGAAGTGCTCTGGGATGCGCTTTCCTCAGGCGCCATCGATTGCATCGGTAGCGATCATGTCGCGCATACCCGGACCCGCGAAACCATGGAAACCGGCAACGTTTGGACGACGATTAGCGGTTTTCCGTCGCGCGTGGAAGGGATGTTTCCTATGATGCTCAGCGAGGGCGTGAACAAAGGACGGATTTCCATCGCGCGCTTGGCCCAAGTCGCAAGTGAAAATCCCGCAAAGATTTTTGGTCTTTATCCGAAAAAGGGCGCCATCGTTCCGGGTGCCGATGCGGACCTCGTGGTCGTCGATCTCCAGCGCAAGGTAAAAATCACGCGCGAAATTCTTCACACTGTGACGCCCTGGACCATCTATGACGGCTGGGAGGCAACCGGCTGGCCTGTGATAACCTTGGTACGCGGACATATCGTCGCGCACTGGCCGGAGGGGGAGCCGCGTGCGCGGATCAGCGACACTTCACCGGGCGAGTACCAGCGGCGGAACCTTGTTCGAAGCGCTTAGCCGACGCAATCTGACGGCCCAAGGTTCGGCGCGATCGAACCCTACTGATATTACTTCAGCACTTCTTTTAAGCGCGGAATCAACGCTGGATCCAAGTCAAAAACTTCCTTCACATTCTGTTCCAGCTCCCCACCGTCGGCTGGGGTGATGTCCAGATTCGCTTTTTTCGCTTCGGCTAGAAACGCCGGGTCCTTCATCGTGCCGGTGAATGCCTTGCGCAGCATTTGCACTCTATCCTTTGGAGTTCCCGGAGGTAAGACGAAGGGACGCGCGGTAGGACCGAGGCTGTGGACCGCCGCTTGCAAAATTTTCTGCGACTCCGCGATTTTGGCAAATTCGATGTCAATGGGTACGTTCGGAAGATCCGGGTGGCGCTTGGGGCTGTGCTGCAAAACCACGATAACATTCCCGGATTCTACTTCCTGTCGCCAGGTCGATTTGAACGACTGCCAGGCGTTATTGAGACCTTGAATCTCGCCGTTGTTGAAAGCCAGCTTGATATCGGCAGTACCTTTATACCCGTCGACGACCTGAGCGGGAAGGTTCAGCATGGCGATCAAAATGCGCGGGATGTCCGAGGTGGCTGTGCCGGGAGCAATGCCACCGAGCTTGAGAGGCGATTTGGTCTTGAACCATTCTTGCATGTTCGAGATACCGCTCGCTTTGGAAACTGCGGTTACGTAGTTGTCTTGGGTCGGAACGCCGAGGTATTCAAATTTTCGCGCATCGAACTCGATTCCGGGTCTCCCGAGGAGCTGCTGAATGAACAGACCACCAATAAAATGGGCGACCGTAAGTCCGTCCGGCTTAGCGGCTTTGAAGAGATAGTTGGCAGAGACCAGGCTTCCGGCTCCCGGCATGTTCTCCACGATGATGGAGGGGTTCCCAGGAATATGCTTGCCGATATGCCTGCCGATCAGCCGGGCGTAGGTGTCGTAGCCGCCACCGGCCGAAAACCCGACGACGACTTTGATAATTTTATCCTTATAGAATGGTTCTTGCGCGATGGCTTTGCCGACATCGAAGCTGATCAATAGCGCCAAGACGTGTAGCACCTTTTTCTGCATATCGCCTCCGAATCCCTCACATTACGGCTTTTACGGAAGTGTCTGATCGAATGTCAACAACAAAAGTCTTCGGAACAATGGGAGAGCTCGCACCGGCGTGTAATGCGGCGATACGGCACCAGGGACGTGAGGGAAACTGGAGAAGTCCGCCGGGATTGCTGAGACCAACTCACCACAGGAGCCGAACAGATATACTTTACCTACGAACATTGCGCCGATCCTCGACCCTTATTGCAGCGATGGAATCTAGCGAACGTTGACAAGCTTCGTTCTCGCTGCATAGAGTCCCTTCTATGCGGCCTGAAACCGGGCCGCGGGTCGGAACATGCGAGCCGTTGATTCAGGAGTTTGCCTGCATTCTGATTGTTGTCTGGCTCACAGCTCCGGTTTTCTCTGTAACAATAAAGGACGCAGATCGTAAGGAGGCGCTATGATGAGAACGTTCTGGATTTTGCTTGCGCTACTAATCGGGACCTCCAGCGCTGCTGCTCAGACACCATACTACCAGGGGAAAACGATCACTTTCATTGTCGGATATCCCGCCGGAAGTTATGATGATCTTTGGCCTCGTCATATAGCGCAGTACCTGCCAAGATATATCCCGGGAAATCCCAATATCATCGTACAAAATATGCCCGGAGCGGGCTCCATGATTGCGGCGAACTATGTTTCTACTGTCGTTAAGCCGGACGGGTTGACTCTGACCGGTCTGCAACCCGCTCTATATTTCAATCAACTCGTGGGTCTCAAGGAAGTCAAATTTGATTGGCCGAAGTTTAACTTCATAGGCAGCCCCTGGCAGTCGCAACTGCTTTTGTACATGCGTGCGGATACTCGGTACAAGACCATCGAGGATGTGCGCAATGCGACAGAGCCGCCCAAGTGTGGCTCTACCGGGCCCTCTTCTACGGGCAACTACATCCCCAAGCTGCTCAACGAGGTAATAGGAACCAAGTTCCAGGTCATCTCGGGTTATCAGGGAGGCACAGACGTTGATTTAGCGGTGGAGAGAGGGGAACTTCAATGCCGTGCCTTCACCATTGTCACGTACTTCGGTCGCGAGCCTTTTTTCACGTGGGAGAAGAAAGGATTCGTCCGAAATCTCGTTCAGACCGGTCGGAAGCGAGATCCCAGGATGCCTGATGTGCCTACGATCTATGAGCTGATGGATAAGTATAAAGCGTCGGATGCTGACAGGCGTCTGGCCGCGGTTGTACTGGCAAATGGAGATATGGGACGGCCGATCATGATGTCGCCTGGAGTTCCGCCGGAAAGAGTAAAAATCATGAGAGATGCCTTCAACAAAGCCATGGCAGATCCGCAGCTTTTGGCGGAGGCCAAAAAGAAAAAGCTCGAAGTGGATCCGACCGGCGGCGAGGAGCTCCAAGCGATCGCCAAAGAGATCATGTCCCAGCCGCCGGATGTTGTCGAGCGCTTAAAAGCACTTTTCACCGACTAGCCAGTGCAAACCGCAGCAGCACGCGGGGATCCATTCAAGCGAGTCTGTATACCGGTACCCGAGTCGCTCCTGCCGATAATCGATCCGTCTCAGAGAAGAGTTAGCACACCCCACAAAAAGAGAGCTCAACATAGATAAAGGAGGAACGTATGGTATCCGACGCGTGGCGTGGCATGGTGGGCATCATCAAACCCACGAAGGGTTCCGCTTCGCTGGTGGAAATGATCCGAATGTTGCCGGACGGGATTGGCATAATCCCGCTCTTCAATAACATCCGTCATGGAAAGATCGAGGAGTTCCGGGCAGCGCTCCCGGCGTATGAAGAAAAGATCGCGGAGCTTGCGCAAGATCAGGTCGATCTCATACACGCTGCGGGCACGCCACCGTTCATGCTCCTGGGGTATAATGGAGAGCAGGAGATCATCGAGAGATGGGAGAAGCGATTTAAGATTCCGATTTTCACCTCCGGAACGAACCAAATAGCCGCCCTGAAGGCGCTTAACATCAAAAAATTTGTCGGCGTTGGTTACGACTTCGAAGATACTAGCATCGTCCGTAATTATTTTACGGCGGCCGGATTCGACGTGCTTGGAATTGAAAGGCTGCCCGTTCCTTGGGAGGAGGTCGGCAGACTCTCTTCGACCGAAGTCTACTACCACGTCAAGCGACTGTTTCTAAAAAATCCGTATGCCGATGGAATCTATTTTCAGGGTGGCAAATTGCGCATCTTGGACATCATCGAGCTGTTGGAACAGGATCTCCAGATACCGGTCTTGCACCCGGGAGTCGCGCAAGCTTGGGAGATTCAAAAGCGGCTAAACGTTCGGCAGCCTAAGACAGGTTACGGCCGGCTCCTAGCGGAGATGCCTTAGTGGATTCCGGATTACAGGGGCATGTGGCGCGGGCGGCACGCCCCCGAATAACGGGCCTTACCAGTCATCTATGTAACGAGCACATCGATGATCGCCGGCTTGCCGCGCCCGTTGGCTTCGAGGCCGCGCCTGAGAGCATCCTGGAGCTTCTCCGGATCGGTCACCTGCTCGCCGTAACCGCCAACGGACTCGGCCACCTTCACGAAGTCGGGTGGGTTGATGTGGGTGCCGTGGTAGAGATCGACTTCCACGGCGATCCCGTCCGGATACATCTTCTGGTGCATGCCCTGCATCGCGGCGTATTTCTTGTTGTTGAAGACGACGGCCATGATCGGCAGGTTGTAATCGCGCGCGGCGCCGAGGCTGCCGAGCACCGGGTTGTAGAGGAATGCGCCATCGCCGATCAAGGTCACGACCTGCCGCTCCGGCTTGCCGAGCTTGATGCCGAGCGAAAGGCCCAGGCCCTGCCCGAGACCGCCCTGGCGGGTGAACAGGCACTGCGGTTCGTTCCATACGAGGTGCTGGCGCAGAGTTGCGGTGTGAGTGGTGACCTCGTCGATATAGATCGTATTCTTGGGCATCACGGCGTTTAGCGAGGCGCACAGCCATACGGGATCGATGGGTGTCTTCTTGCGCGCCGCCGCCTGTGCCGCATTCCTTTTCTCAACCAGCGCATCGTGCGCGGCGGCAAGCTCCTTGCGTCTTGCTTCGACGGCGGCTTTATCAACGGTCGCCGCATCGGCCAGATCACGCAAAGTCTGCGCGGCGTTGCCTTCCAGGTAGATGTCCGCTTGGTGGCTCTGGTAGGCCATGGCAGAATTGTGCGGGGCCTCGTCCACGATGGCGACGACGGCTTTGGGCGGACGGCTGCTCGGCGGGTACCAGGGTACGCGCGCGCGGACGACGATTGCGAGGTCCGTGTCGTTCCAGAACGGCTTGATGTCGGTTCCCTGGTAGAGCGGATGATCCTTGGGGAAGTTGGCGAACAAGGCGCCGGGCTTCTCGACAACCGGTAGAGCGAACTTGTCGCAGAGCGCCACCAGAGCCTCGTAGGCCTCGACCTCCTGGCCTGCGCCCTCGGTGAGCACCACCGGGCGCTTCGCCTTGGAAATCCGGGCGGCGAGTTTTTCAATGTCTTCCGGCGCAGTCAGCACGCGCGGCGGAGGCGGAACCGTGCGTGGGTTGGCCGGCGGCGTCCAAGGAGCCATCAGCGTTTCCGTCGAAACCGACAGGTAAGTGGGGCCGGCGGGCTGCCGCTGCGCCAGTTCCCCGGCACGGATCACGCTTTCATAGATCGTATGGGCGCTGCCCGCCACCGAGGTGTATTTGACGATCGTATCGACCAGGTGGGTCGTGCCGCCGGGAATGCTCAGGTTGTTGATCCACTGGGCGCCAGGATCGAACTCCGGCTGCTCACCGTAGGTCATCGACTCTCCGGAGATCACCACCATCGGCACGCCGGTGACGAAGGCGCCGTGGATACCCATGGCACCCTGGATCAGGCCCGCGCCGGCATGCAGCAATACGCCCTGCATCCGGCCGGTGGCGAGCGTGTAGCCCGCGGCGATATTGACGGCGAGCGTTTCGTGCCATACATCCAGGAGCTTGGGACCATCCTTACGCCGGTGCATCTGATTGGCCATGGCTTCCCACACCGGCGCCCACTCGGTCCCGGGTGAGGATAAAATGTATTCGACTCCGAGCTTGCGGAATGCTTCCACTATGGCTTCGCCGCCATCTAAGTGGTTTTTCATGGTTGGTCTCCCCCGAACGGCTATTTGTGGCGCGCATTCGCTCAGCCTGAACGCGCAAGACCACTGAACTTTGCTGATATCAATTCTGGAGCAGTGCGGTCAAGGCGGGACATGGCGCTTAAAGATTGCGCCCTTCAAAACGTTCAAGCCGTTTA
>DATACQ010000970.1:0-6039 GCA_036258955.1 Binatia bacterium | reverse complement strand
GACGCGGGAACCCGCGTCGTTCTGCCTACGGGTCGATGCGAAAGATTGCGACGTGCCCGGGTTTTAGCCGAACATCGGTCAACGTATAGCCGTCGAATTCCTTGTAATTGGCGGCTCTGCCGTTCAAATCGTACTGCAAAGCTGCCCTTCCAGGTGTGCGCAGGCTTACGCGCAAGGTGGGCGCGGCTGCTTTATCGTAGACGAACAGCACCTGCTTGCCGTCTTGTCGTTTAAAGAGGCGCCAGTATAACTCTCCCGGATCGCCTCCAATGACAGTAATCGTCGCGTCAGCATCGGCGTTCGCGATGGGAGCCGTCCCGAGCAGATCTTTAAGTAGCGCGACCGTGTAAAAAGCCAGTTTCTTTGTGCGATCGGTTCGGGTCAGCCCCAGATGATAATTTTTGCCGTCGCCGATGACGTTTTCGCCCGAGGGCAAGTCCTTGATCTCGTAAACGCCGATGTGTTGTATCTGGGTCTCCGCAAGAAACGTGCTGACGGCGCGGGCCCACCAATTCGCTTGATCCAGCTCCGATTTGCCGCCCGTGGTGGCAAATCCCATCTCGTTGATCCAGATAGGCTCCCCTTCGCCGAGCGTTCCGTTGTGGCCGACAAACGCGCGGTAGCGCGCGTCTAAATAGTTTTCCACAAAGACATCGTTCTCACTCCAGGTTTCCGGATAGGCGTGAAAGGGCGTGATGTCGTAATAACGAGCGTAGCCGCTGCGCGCGATTGAATCTAGCCAATGATCGTCGGCGAAGACAAAACCTCCCAGCAGCACCTGAGCGTCCGAATCGGCAGCTCGTACCGCCAACGCGGCATGCCGCAGAGTTTCCTTGTATTGCTCGATGGAGCCGTCCCACCATAAGCGCGCGTTCTGCTCATTGTAAATCTCATAGGACAGCACATTGGGATAGTCGCGGAGCGCGTAGGCGAGGTTGTATACGAACTGATGCCAGACGCGGTAATCTCGGGGAGGATTATTCCAATCCTGGTCATCGCTGCCGGGAGCGCCCGCCCAGCGCGGTGTATAACCGATATACGGCCGCAGTTTGATGTGATGTCGCGCTGCCAACTGGACGAACTCTTTGAGCCAGGCAAAATCATACTGACCTTGTACGGGTTCGTAATCGTCCCAGCCGAGACTGCAGCGCAGCACGTCGATGCCTAGTTCTTTCATCAGCTGGAAGTCCTTTGCGATTTCGTCGAGATCCGCGCCTTTATCGTAGTCCTCCAATACGGCGAAAGAGATGGTCCGTCCCAGGCGGTCCGGAATCAGCCGGCTGGCTGCAGGGACAAACTCGCAGCCGGCCATGCAGCCGCAGAGCAGAAGCGCGAAAAGAAGCCGCGGCATAAGCTGTCGCTGTGGGTTACCCATGATCACTCCCAACTCCTCGGACCGGCAGGCCCTCTCGCAGTTCACATGCGCGCTGATGTCAGGCTGAGGCCTTCGGTAAAGTAGGGCACGGCATGCCGTGCCCAAAGGCAGCATTGTAGACCTCATTGTAATCTGCCGGTCGGGTATCGCTCCACATAAAAAGATGCTAGGCGTAAAGAAAAAGCAAAGGAGGCAATATGGCGGATAAGAATCCGGTGGTTGTGATGTCAACCAGCAAAGGCGATATCCGTATCGAGCTTGAGGCCGAAAAAGCGCCGATTACGACGCAGAATTTCATCGACTATGTAAAGGGCGGCCATTACGACGGGCTGATTTTCCATCGTGTGATCCCGGGCTTCATGATTCAGGGCGGCGGTATGGATGCGCAAATGGCGGAAAAGAAGACCAGAGCGCCGATCAAGAACGAAGCGGCCAATGGGCTTCAGAACAAAACCGGCAGCATTGCTATGGCGCGAACCAACGCGGTCGATAGCGCCACCTGTCAGTTCTTCATCAACGTGAAAGACAACGACTTTCTCAACCACCGCAGCGACTCGCCATCGGAGTTCGGGTACGCCGTTTTTGGAAGGGTTATTGAAGGGATGGACATCGTTCGCCAGATCGAAAAGGTTAAGACCGGAAGCCGCGGCCCACATGATGACGTGCCGGTCGAAGCGGTCGTCATCACAGCGGCGAAAGTAGAACCCTAGACGCTTGGAAGCAAGCGACGTCAGCGCGCCGCTCGCAGCGCTCTTTACCCTCGGGTTTGCCCGTTTAGGCGGCGTTGTGAGAAATAACGGTCCGGTATTTTCTCACCGCGACCTTGGGCGCGCGCTAGGTCGTAGGTTCTGGCGGCCAATGCCACGAACTCCACCGCCAGGCCATTGTTCTTGAAAACGGTTATCTCTTCAGGCGCAATTCTTCCTTGCCTGCTGCCAACTAGCACTTCGCCCAGCTGGCAAATCCTCCGCCAATCCAAAACCCCTGTTTCGATCGCCTGAAAAATATCCGCGGCGTGGTCTTGTTTCGTTTGTTCCACGTACCCAATGGCGACAAGAGCGGCGCGAGCAAAGGTTACGTCATCGAGCTCGCGCCGGGGAAAGCGTTGGTCGCTGTTAACGATGGACGTAACATGCACGCCCGGCGCCAGCCAGGAACCATCGAGAACCGGAGAAGACGCGTTGGTTGAAGCGAGTACGATCTCTTTGCCGGCGACCGCTTCTTGAGCGGAGCCTACCGCGGATACCGCGATTGACAACCGCTCGCTCATGCGACCAGCAAAGGCGGAACGGCGTTCGGGGGTCGGGCTGTAGACCGCCACGGACTCGATCCGCCGCACCGCGCACGCGGCAGCCAGCTGTGTTTCCGCCTGAAAGCCGGCGCCCAATACGGCGGCGGTGGCGGCATCGGCGCGAGCGAGATGGCGCATGGCCACGCCGCTTTCAGCCCCCACGCGGATGCGTTGCAGCTCATGGTCATGGATCACGGCGAGGAGCGCGGCCGTTTTGATGTCAAAGAGCAGAAAGGCGCCGAACGGACGTTGATCCGGACGATGCGCAGCAACATCGAGCATGTCGGTGGTGATCCGCAGGCCGGCAAAACCGAGCGCTGCCACCGCGCCATGGAAGTTGCGCATGAAAAATGTGCCCGCGCCGCTATGTGCATAGAAATGGTTGCGTGGCCAGTTTTCGGCTTTGCCGAGCTGAAACTCTTTCAGGGCGATCTCAACAACGTCAATGGCGTTGCTGATGGTCAGCAGCTCGCGGACGTCATTGTCGGTCAAAAGGAGAGGCATGGGCTAATAATTCACTACGGAAATGTTGGAAAGGAGTCTAAGAGGTCCAGACACCTTTGGGGTCATATTTCCTCACTGCGGCCAGCTCGGTTTCCGTGGGCGGATGCGTTTCATCTACGTCGGGTGCAACGCGCAGTGGCCAACCGGTCTCGTTCTTAATATCTTCGATGGACACGCCGGGATGATATGAGCTTAGGGTCATTTCGTGATCTACCGGATCGAATGAAAAAACTCCCATGCTCGTAATCACCCGGCTCGGCCCGGCGCCGGGTAATCCTTGGCGTTTGCGCCACTCACCGCCCTCGCCAAACCCAGGAGACGTGACGTAATGTACCCTCGGGCTAAACCTCCGGCGCTCGTGGTTCATGATGATGATGCAGCGCCTCGCCATTGTCGCGATGTCTGCTGCGCCGCCGCTTCCCGGCAAGCGCGTGCGCTTGCCGTTTTCCGTCACCCAGTGAGTGTTCAAGTTCCCAAATCGATCGACTTCGGCGCCGCCAATAAATCCCAGATCGACCCTTCCCGATTGCAACAGGTACATCACCTCGTTAAGACTGCCGCACGAAAGCGCCCGCGCTACGTTAGGTGGATCACTCATTGTAAATATCGATTCCAGCGCCGGCCAGTCGCGAATCACGCCGTTCTCGAAAATCCCGATGGCGCTCGGGGCATGAGTCTCTTTAGCAACGGCAAAGCCCAAAAGCGGTAAGCGCATGCCCACAAAGACTTTGTCGCCGTCGCGAATCTCGCGCGCTGCGGCGGCTACCATCAGTTCGCGTGGGGTGTACATAAGCGTCTCGAGTCTTGGGTCTAGAGTTTCGGGTTTTGACGCGAAAACGCTAGACCCGAGATGCTAGACTCCAGAGTGATTTATGCTTTATCGAATGCGTCGATACCTGCTTGTGCAATTTGCCGATCAACCACCGAAGGGGCGCCGCTTACGCCGATGCCACCGATGCACTGGCCTGCGACCGTAACCGGCAATCCGCCCTCGATACTGACGAACCAGCCCGGTCCCACGGCAAGTGTTTGTGACAGCGCCAGGTGATCGGGAACCTCGCTGCCATCGCGCGCCGTTTTGCCGGTCGCCGCGGTGGTGAGCGCGGCGCCGCGGGCTTTGGCCTGGGCGATGAGTGTGTTGTGCGTCCGCCCGTTCGTCATGCGCTTGAACGCCATCAGATGGCCTCCTGAATCTACCACGCAAATGCTCACGATCTGCTTGAGCTCCTTGGCCTTTTCGATGGCGGCGTTGACAAGGATATCGCAGCCTTCTTGAGATAGTTTCGCCGATGACACCGTTTTCACAAATCGCTCCTGTAGAGTTTGAGAATTTATTGTTTTTAAACTTTCGTCTGCCACCTGCCATTTCGCTTATGCGCTCTTCCAGTTAGCCGTAAAGTTTCCATTTCATCCTTCCGCCTTCGTTCTTGTCAAAGCTTGTTAATAGTTAAAACTCACCGCCGGCGCGAACAACGAACCTTCCGGTTTGAGTTTCTCGATTCGCGCCCGACCGAGAAGACGCAAAAGAGCGGCATGATCCTCGACAGCCAAAACGTACTGCTCAAGCCAGCGCTCAAAGCCTGCTCGGGAGCGGGTCTCTTTGTGATATTCGAAGTAGAAGTCGTCATCGCGCCGGCTGTAACCCTGGGTCGGTGAAGGGTGGGCTCCGAAAGGTTCGTGCACCACGTTTGAAACGACAAATCCCGGAATCACGGTGCGGTTGGGATCGCTGAGAACCGTCTCATGTTCCACGATCTCTTCGCAGGTCACGATCACTTTGCCGGCCGCGAAGGCCGCTTCGCGCATCACTCCGTAATTCCCCCAAGCGTGCACGTTTCCTTCTCTGTCGGCGCGCTGCACGTGAAGGATGCTGATGTCCGGTTTGATCGCCCGCACAGCCAGCAGCTTTTGGCCGGTGAAAGGGCAAGTGACGCGGGAGAACTGAGGGCTGGCGGCAAAATCGCTCCCGCTAACCGTTCGGGTTGGCAGGAACGGCAGGCCGTTAGCGGCTGCTTGTAGGCCGAGGCCGATCGTGAAATTGGAATGTTCCTCTATCTCAATGGGATTTGGGATTCCTTGCTCCGCGGCCCGCCGATAGTTATGACCTAGGCCGGCCGCAACGTTGCCGACCCATGAGGCGATAATCTTTTTCACACAACCGGCGCCGATGAGCTGGTCAAACTGCATGTCTGAAATCGGACCGATGAGCGTGAGATCTTTGCGGCCCTGGCGTATGATCTCGTAACCGGCGGCAAATGGTATGAGCGATTCCAAGGCGCAACCCATAGCCACCGACATGCCGTCTTCGACATTGGCCGCGATGGCGTCGCGCAGTGAGCAAAGCTTGTCCACCGTTCTTCTCTATCCGCAACCGGAGCTTTCTTCAATATGTAACTTGCATCGCGCACGGACTTATCGCCTAATAGGCCGCGTGCGATAGCTCCAGAGATCACACGTTTGACGATCATTCGGTTCTCATTGAGATGTATTTTAGCAACCAGTTCATACGGAAGATCTTCGCTTCCCGTATGAGCAAAGGAAACGACCATCACGGCCACAGCGGCGGGGTCCTTTCTTCTTCGCAACTCCTGACTCTTTATTTTCCAGCTTTCGTTCTTGCGCTGGGTGCGAGTATCGCGACACCGGCGATTCCGGTGTTCGCGAAGTCGTTCGACACCGGCTTCGCCGTCGCCTCGCTCGTCATTGTCGTACATGCCTTGGGCGGCTTGATCGCCGCGGTGCCCACCGGGTTTCTTTTGGATCGTCTTGGACGCCGTCCGATTCTCTTTGCTGGTCCTCTCCTAATGGCCGGCTCATCATGTCTCACGGCCGTAGCCCGTTCATTTCCGGAATTGTTGCTGTATCGCTT
>DATACQ010000969.1:0-7553 GCA_036258955.1 Binatia bacterium | reverse complement strand
GGACAAAACCTGTAATAGATTCCGTCATCAGTGGCAACTATCAATCAATCTGGTGTTTCTCAGAACCATTTTGTTGCAACTACACGAGGCGTACCTTCACCCTCACTCTCGCAGGGCGAGCGCGTAACAAAGGTAGATGCGGAACAGAGTTTTACAGCAGTAACCGGGCACATTGTCTGGGCTTACAAACAGATCCTTCGTTGCGCATAGACCGTGTGAAACACTTAGGAGCCCTTCGACAAAAGCTGCTATGTGGATGTCAAGTGCTACACCGCGATGCTCTTAAACTTCTCGTTTTTTTCTTTCCCGCCCAAGAGAGACTTGCTGCTATACGTGGCACGGCACCCGGCCGTCACACTTACTTGCAATGCGTCCTCTAAGGCACAAAGCCCCGGGATCTCTGTCTCAAGGGTCGAACCGTCAGGAGTTTTCTTCTCCCGGTTCTCTCAGTCGTCGAGTCGTTCCCTGGGGCGATGTCTCCTCTTGGGTCAAAGGAGCCGAATGAACTTTTTGTCTCACCACATAGGGTCGTTGTTCCATCAACACCGCAGCAATCCGCGCGCTGAGCTTACGCGCCACCGCGACAATGGCGACCCGCGGACCGGTCTGGCGCGGGTGTCTACGGCATACCGAGGCGAAAAAGTCGCGCAGCTCAGCGTCTTGGCGAATCGCCGACCAGGACGCTTGGATGAGTTTACTCCTCAGCCGGCCGTGTCCAGTGCGGGTGATCGAGCCCCGATCGGTTTTCTCTCCCGTAGAGTTCTCACGGGGAACCAGTCCCAAAAACCCCGCGAGCTGGCGCACGTTTTTAAGCTCCCGCCAATCGCCGATACGTGCCAAAAGCTGGCTCGCCACGATCCAGCCTATGCCACAAACGCTCATCATGTACTTAATGCACTGCGCCAGTTCAGGATCGTCCTGACAGAGCTTGCGAATCTGTTTGGTCACCTTCACGACCTGCTTTTCAGAAAACTCCACGTTGTCGAGCAATTGGTCGAGTTTGAAGCGCACACTCCCAGAGCACTCAAGTTTTCGCAGCTGTGCTTTAACTTTCAAAGACCATCGGCTGCCGGCGGGAGCCGATGGGAAAGCGATCCCTTCGAAGAGCAACAACGATTGGATCCGCTGCTTCATCCCCGCCACTTCACTCACCAACGTGTCGCGCAGTTGGGTGAGATGGCGAAGCTCTCGATAAATCGGCGACGGCACGTGAATGCTCTTCAACTGTCCACCGCGCAAGTTCTCCGACAGTGCTCGGCTATCGAGGCGATTGGTTTTGACTCTTTGCCCTGGAGCTCGAGGAATCATCGAGGGTGCCGCCACCAAACAGTTATAACCCTGGGCCGCCAGCCCATCATACAATCCGTACCCCGTCGGTCCAGCCTCATAGACAAACGCAACTTTCTGATCGGGAAAATGCTTGCGTACGTGCTTGAGCAAGTTCTCCACATTGTACGGCATGTGCACCGATCGTACGAATCCTTGTTGGTGGTTACTAAACGTCACCGAAATACTTCTCTTGTCTACGTCCAAGCCGGCAAACACGTCGTAGTCTTGTGGTATAAACGCTTTCTGTCCCATGCTGAGTGCCTCCTTGCACAATGCCTTTCGATTTCGGGCATTGTAGCAGAGCACTCGCGGTTAGGAGTCGACATCCATCATACAAGTCTCAGGACGAACGGAATAAAAGGTACAAATTCCGTTCATGCTGGACCGTCGAAGCATTCTTAGATTCCTTCAGTGAGAACTAGCTAGCAGGCGCGCCGAGTCCCGGCACCCGGTAAGTGCGCCGGCCGCAATAAGCGCCAGGTCGTCCCATAAATGGAGCACTTATCCGGATTTCGGAAATCGTATTTCTTACGACTCGCACCCCGCATCCGGCGTAAGTAAATGAATTTTGGTTATAACCTCGATGGCATTTCGTTTGCGGACATGTTTCGGTAAGGAGGTGTTGTATGAACAGCGATCAATTCAAAGGCGGCTGGAAGCAGTTCAAAGGTGAACTAAAGAAGAAGTGGGGCCAATTCACGGATGACGATCTAACCGAGGCTGAAGGCAGCTACGAGAAGTTTTTGGGCGTCGTTCAAAAAAGGTACGGCGACCGGAAGGATGAGGTGAGGCAGTGGGCGGATGACTGGTATTCGCAGAACGAGCGTAACGACATCAAGTCGCGACAATATAACGAATCCATTAATCAGAAGTAGACGCACGTCAGAGCAGCGAGCAGCCGCATCAGCGCGCCGCTGCTCGCTGCGGTTTGCTCGTACGCGTACTCGGATATTCAAGAGATAATCTGAAGAGCATTGCTCTTCGGATAAGCGAGCCTATATCCCGGAGCCGAGGCTGAAATACTGCGGCAGGATGTTCCGGACGGCCGGATCTTCCAGCGAGTATACGTTCATCCGGAGGAGGGGAGGAACGTAAATGTGAATGGAAACAGCCCGTGCATGGTTCCCCTGCAGATTAGAGATCTGGTGTATTAAAGAGGTTTCCTCCACGCGGCTGCCTTCGAGTGGATAGTCGGCTGAGCTCAAGGACTTGATCATCCCGTTGGCTGCCCTTGCAAACAGGCATTCGGTAAGTTCTCCCTCGAGGATCTTTATTCCGCCTAGTGAACCTGCATGGTCGTGGATGGACGAGCGCTGCCCGGCGTTCCAGCACATGACCATGATCTCGAAGTGAGGATTCTTATAGACCAGATTGCGCGCATATCTTCTATCCGAGAAAAGCGCATACGGTTTTAGCTCGTCACCGCTAATGACGAGGCGCTCGAGAGTCTCGCGCATCCTTGCTGGGGTCATAACCGAGTGGTTATCTTGTAAAACTTCGATCAGCTGCGATAGAGAGATGTCGATTCTCATGTTTTCTTCGGGGTGTGGCCGCTCCCTTCTCTCGTCCGTTATATTGCTTTATTTCCAGGTCGAATTCTATGGTTGCTCTTAATAGAAAAGGAGGCTTAAGAGAGCTTGGAAAGCTTGGCTGGCCGCTTCCTTAAATTAATCAGTTCTCACGAAAATCGCCCGTTCGCCCTTCGACAAGTCTCAGGACGAACGGATAAAAAGGTGGAATAAATACAAATATCCGTTCATGCTGAGCACTGTCGAAGCATTCTTGGATTTTTCAGCGAGAACTCCTTCATTAGGATTAGGATAGCGTCATCTCGTGTGCCATCATTAGCGTAGGCCCCCCGTTGGGGTTTATCATCTGAGGACTCGGAGGGAAGAACCATGCCATCAAGCGCACCCGTAGAACTGATCAACAAGCAAAATTGGCTAGATCCGCTTGCAGATCAACTGCAGCCGAGAATTGCACGAGCGCTTGGGCGGGAGGGTCCCATCGGTCCCAAAGCCGCCACCTTTTTGCACGGAAGCTGGCTCGGCCATCCCTTGCATGTTGTCTTAACGGATGTACCGATCGGTTCGTGGACTGCTGCCGCGGTTCTCGACGTCATTGAAGCGAATACCGGAAGCCGAGCGATCGGACGCGGAGCCGACGCGGCGATCAAGATCGGCTTATTCGGAGCCACGGCGGCAGCCATTACCGGCCTTGCCGATTGGTCCAAAATCGGCGGAGGGTCCCGACGTCGCATTGGTCTTATGCACGGGCTCCTCAATGCTACCGCGGCCGTGTGCTACGCCACGTCTCTCGGCCTCCGAAGCAGTCGCTCGAGAGAAGCCGGACGGAAATTCGCGCTGCTCGGCTTTATAGTGGCTAACGCCTCCGCTTATCTGGGTGGCCATTTGGTTTACAAAGAACGAGTCGGCATGGACCATAGCGCCGGCTATTCACCGCCGGAGGAATTCGTCGCGGTGATGCCGGAGACTGAACTGGCTGAGAACGAGCTACGGCGGGTTGATGCAGAGGGGATGCCGGTGTTGCTCGTGCGCAGGGGTGAACGCATTTACGCGATCGGCGAGACATGTTCACATCTGGGAGGCCCGCTCTCGCAGGGGAAGCTGGAAGATCTTTCGGTCCGCTGCCCCTGGCATGGCTCATGTTATTCGTTGGAGGATGGCCGGGTGATCGAAGGTCCATCCGCTCATGCGCAGCCGTTGCTTGAGGTCCGGATACGCGATGGGCAGATTGAGGTCCGCAGAGCGCGGCGATCCGGCTACGATCTTGCGCAGAGCGCGGCAAAAACAGAGGAGCGGCAAGGCGGCGAGCTGTGAGTTAGATCCAGTATTAAAAGCTTTATGTAGTGTTGTTGCGACGCATTGCCCTCGTGTGCCTTCGGGCTTGAGCTCAAGGCGGTGGTGCGATATCAAGACTCCCGAGCGCTTCGATAGACATGCCTTGTTGAACTACAAGGCGCTCCGCCACTTCTTCACAGAAGCGCCTGCTATCAAACAAAACGCACCCGACGTACTCTGCTTCCTCGTGTTCCATGACCAGGAAGATCTTACCGAGGCTGGCCCTCTCGTAGAGAACCTTCTTGAGCAGTCCAACCTCGCCTCGCGGGGTTCTCGCTTTGGAAGCTCCGATCTTACAAACCCAAACTGGCGGCCACGTCTGGCGCCCTCGGTATGACACAAGCGGATGATCTCGCAACTGCATAGCATCTCTCCAGGAGTCGAAAATGCAAAAAAGGGCCACGATCGGTGCCCTCTTTTGCGAACGCAGCGACAGGCATGAAGTGCTAGATCAAGAAAACGCGGTGGATTTTATAGATTCTGCCGGTTTTCGGGTGGGCGGCAAAACGGCAGAGGCGTGGGCGAAAGTCAGTCGATTCGTAAATGGCGGGTTGATAACTTACCGCGAGATACGGGGATTGGCGCAGCTTGTTTGCGGAATCGCCGCTTGGCTGGGATTTTCCCCCGGAAAGTTGTAGATCGACCTGGGAGGGAAGCTTATCCGCCTGTAGTGAGTCGATTCCTGAGAGGCCGATCCAGGAGCCTATCAGGAGCACTGCGAAGGACTTTCGCATAGCAGTTACTAGCACCGGAGTTCCGGAGGTGTCAAGCGTAAAAGCGCTTTATGTCTTTAATCGTTTACTTGGGCTGGAGTCATGCGCTTCAATCGTCGAATATCTTGCGGCGCACGTGCAGTGCGCCGGCAAAAATGCTGTTTATAATCGCAAAAATCTCAGTGACTATTTTGTCGGGCCCGACCCGCTCCGCAATTCAACATTTGGGATGTAAACGACAGGGGATTGCCGCCGTGGGCCACTCGGGCAAATACCGCAGCCGTCGGATGACAACGATGTGAGATGTTCTATCGGTCCAAAAGTGGCGTTAGGAGTAATGCTGATCATCGGCATGGGTCTGGCGCCGCTAGTAATTCTTTACGCGGCCGCAGAGAAGACCCCGACAGGGTGGATCGCAACGGTGGTCTACCTCCTTGTTGCTGTCTTTCTTCTCGTTTGTATGGCCGCCGGCTGGTGGCTTGTCATTTACGTCCGTAATGCCGTGGAGGAGCTGCGCCAGGCAATCGAGAGAGTCTCCCGAGGAGACCTCCGATACAGGATCGCGCGGGAAGGCCCGGGCGAGCTGGCCTCGTTGGCGCAAAGCTTCAACGAAATGGTAGCGAAGCTTGAGGCGAACACCGTCTCCAAAGAAGAGCTGAAGCACGTTCAGGATACATTGTTAAAGCGCACCGAGGAGTTGACTCGTTCCAACGTCGAGCTGGATCAATTCGCCTCTGTGGTGTCCCACGATTTGCAGGAGCCTTTGCGCATGATCACCGCGTATGTGAACCTGCTTCAAACGCAATACGCTGGTAAGCTTGACAACGAAGCGGATGAGTTTATCGGGTTGGCAGTGGACGGGGCGAAAAGGATGCAGGGCCTCATTGACGATCTGCTCGCTTACTCGCGGGTCGGAACGAGAGGAAAGAAATTCGTCGCAACCGATTGTAATGAGGTATTGGCGCTAACCCTGATGAATTTGAAGAGAGCCATCGACGAGAGCGGCGCCCGGATAACCCACGATCCCTTACCGATTGTCGTCGGCGACGAGTTCCAGTTAGGCCAGTTGTTGCAAAATCTAATCGGCAACGCGATCAAGTACCATGGTCAGACACCCCCGGAAATTCACGTCGGGTGCGAGCGCGTGGGCGCGATGTGGCGATTCGCCGTGAAGGACAACGGCATCGGCATCGATCCCGAATATGTGCAGCGCATCTTTGTAATTTTTCAGCGGCTCCATACAAGAAAAGAGTATCCCGGCACGGGCATTGGCCTTGCCATCTGCAAAAAAATCGTCGAGCGACATCGAGGAGAAATATGGGTTGAATCGGACCCAGGGAAAGGCTCGACGTTTTATTTCACATTGCCGGTTGTCGAAATGACACAGCGGGCGAAACTTGACTCGTGATCCTGTAGTCGCGGCAAAGCGCAGCTGGCGGAACGGCCAGAGTTCAATCGCTGATCTACATATGAATGGCGGTAGCCAGTTACTCCACTAAAATTTATACCCGAGTGAGAGCGTCACGAAATTTGTGAAGGTTTCGTACTTGTCTCTTCCAGGCGCGCCATTGAACGGGACTGCGGTTGCCGGAGTACCTTCAAGCTCGCTGTTGGTGATGTGCCGAGTCTTGTAGAACAATGCTTGATAGCCTACTTCGAAAGAAAACTGCTCCCATACATAGCCAAGCCCCGCGTTGAAGGCCAGTTTGTCAGCATCGGGAATGGCGGGATTCTGCGTTCGGCTCGGGATCGGCGTCTCCTCGACCGCGATTCCGCCGCGCAATTCAAAATTCTTGTTCAGCGCATAATGAGTTCCAAGTCTCAGAGTGCTCGTGTTCTTCCAGTCCTGCGGTAGATTAAACCCAGGAAGCGGGCCGCTTAAGAATCTTGCTCTCAGATTATCGAACGCGCTCCAACGTGCGTATTCATAAACTAACTCGGCCCCCCAAAAATCGTTAATCTGCCATGCGACCCCCGCGTTTATTACCGCAGGTAGTGGCAGGGGCTGAACTTTAGCGGTAATTTTCGGCGTACCTGCCAGCACCCCGCCGAGCTTGACATCGGCATCATCAAAGCGCAAATCGGTTTGTCCGCGGTACGTGAAGCCGAGTTTCCACTTATCCGCCGGCTTAAGTAACATGCCAATATTGTAACCAAAAGCATTGTCGGTACCAGTCAGCCGCAACTTCGACTCTCCAGCGCCGGGTAGAGCTGTACAAGCGAGTGAGTTGAAGCAAAGCGATCTGGAGAAGATGACGGACGCGTGCACGAAACTGGCACCAGCGCCGACGGAGAGATAGCGGTTCGGATGCCACGAAACCGCTGGGGTCACAAAAATGGTTTTTAATTCTGCTCGTCGGGCGGCAAACCTGGTGAAGCCGCGCTCGTAGGTCGTTCCCAACCCGAAGGGTGCGTAAGTGCCTAAACCGACGCTGAAATTGGTGTGCGGAATGTGGTAGTTGCCAAACAGACTCGCAATGAAATTGTCATCATGCTTATTGACTGCGCTTCGTCCAGTATTTTCGACTCTGTTGAACAACCCGACATAACTGCCACTTCCAAGAAGGTTATTGCCGTCCACTTCGCTAAGCGCGGCTGGATTATAGTAGACCGAAGAAGCGCCGTGACAGCGGGAGTCAACGACGCTTCT